>CANQKU010000026.1 GCA_947624535.1 uncultured Bacilli bacterium | reverse complement strand
TAATACTTATGATGCTATGATAGATGGGGTTGATTCTGGTACTATTAATCTTATTACCTATTATTTTCATCTTTTGACTAATACTATAGAAAAAACAATTAGCTTTTATTATGGCTCACTTAATGTTCCAGTTTGGTATTATATTATCATTGCAGCTATTTTTATTTTATGTCTTTTAGGTATCAAAAGTAGTCCTAGATTAGGTATTGCATTTTGGATATTTACTTTAATTACTTTATTTATTCATGCCTATATTTGGTTTCCTATACCTACTAGAGCTCATCTTGTTATCTATATTTTAATATTTTGGGTATGGATATTAAAAAATGATCCTAAAAACTACCTGCATAAGAAAAGTAATCGGATGATAGAAATAGCGATGTATATATTTGTTATTGCTACTATTCCAGGAACTTTATTATACATTGGAGAAGATGTAACTAAGGATTTTGCAGCTGGAAAAGCAACTGCCGAGTTTATAGAAGGAGCTGTTCCTAAGGGATCTTTTATTCTTTATATGGAAACTGACTGGCATCAGTTAGTAGCAGGTTACTTAGACAAAGATGACTATCAAATCTTTGTAGCTTCTGAAAATAGATTTGCTACTTATAATACTTGGGATACTAAAGATGGTAAAAATTTTAGTGAAAAGAAAATGATAAATTTAATTTCTAAATATGTTAAAAAGTATAAACACCTATATTTATTTGGAATGACAAATGCTGAAGGTGAATCTTACTATTATGATATTATTGATGATTATTTTGATATCACAAAGCTATATGTTACTCCTGATGAGAAAATGATGGGAGAGAGTTATGCTTGGGATATTCAACAATTTGCAGTATATGAAATACATTAAAAAACAAAAAGAAGTAGGAGTTGAAAATATGGCAAAGAAAAAAGTAGTAATTGTTGGAGCAGGACCTGCTGGGTTAACCGCAGCCTATTATCTATTAAAAACAAGTGGTGATTATAGTGTTACTATTATTGAACAAGATGATAAATTAGGTGGAATTTCTAAAACCGTAGAATTTGATGGCTATAAAGTAGATACTGGAATTCATCGCTTTTTTACCAAAAATAAAGAAGTAGAAAAAATTTGGAAAGACTTATTACCAATCCAAGGAGCACCATCATATGATGATATCTTATTAAATAGAGATAAACCTTATGAAGAAGGTGGCCCTAATCCAGAAAAAGATAATAAAGTTATGCTAATTAAAGATCGTGTTACGAGAATTTACTATGGTAAAAAATTTTATGACTATCCAGTTAAACTTAATTTAAAAACAATTACAAATATGGGATTTTTAACTCTTGTTAAAGCTTTCTTTAGTTATTTAAAAGCATGTCTTTTTAAAAAGAGCGAAACGTCACTAGAAAACTTTTATATTAATCGTTTTGGTAAAGTATTATATTCAATGTTTTTTGAAAGTTATACAGAAAAAGTATGGGGAGTTCACCCAAGTATGATATCTGCTGACTGGGGCTCTCAAAGAGTAAAAGGGGTTTCAATTAAAGAAGTTATTAAAGATATGGTACGTAAAGTCTTTAAAATTAAAAATAAAAACAATACGGAAACTTCCTTAATTGAAAGATTTGTCTATCCTAAATTAGGCGCAGGTCAAATGTATGAAGAAATGGCTCATCAAATAAAAAAGATGGGTGGAAAAATTATTACTTCAGCAACAGTTAAAAAAGTTTATTTAAAAGATAAAAAAGTCTCAAAAATAATTTATGAAAAAGATAATATTGAAAAAAAAGTTTCTCTAGACTATTTATTATCTTCTATGCCTATTAAAGATTTATTTATGGCTTTCGATGGTGAAACAATTCCTAAAAATATAGAAAATATTGCTACTAACTTACCATATCGTGAATTTATGTCAGTATGTCTAGTAGTTGATAAATTAAAATTAAAAAATACAACTAAAATAAAAACTGTAATGGATATTATTCCTGACTCATGGATTTATATTCAAGAAAAAGAAGTTACAATGGGAAGACTTCAAGTATTTAATAACTGGTCTCCATATCTATTTAAACAAAAAACTGATATAGAAGAAAAAGTTTTACTTTCTCTAGAATATTTTTGTTCTTTTAATGATAAATATTGGAATATGACTGATCAAGAATTTATTAAGTTTGCTATTAGTGAGGCTGAAAAAATTGGCTTGATTGATGGTAAGGAAGTAGAAGCATCTTTTAGAATTAAAATTAAAAATGCCTATCCTGCCTATTTTGGTACTTATGAGCAATTTAGTAAAGTTATTAAATATCTTAATACTTTTGAAAACTTATATTGTATTGGAAGAAATGGCCAACATAAATACAATAACATGGATCACTCTATGTTAACGGGAATAGAAGCAGCTAAAAATATTATTAAACATAAAAAAAGTAAAACTAATATTTGGAATGTAAATGCTGAAAAAACTTATCATGAAGAAAAATAGCTTATAATAAAAAGTGGGTGAAAAGATGAAAAGAATCTATAAAATTGGAAACTATGTTTTCTTTATTTTCATGGGAATTTTATTATTAGGTGGAATATGCCTAAATACCTCACAAATTGAACGAGTACCGCTAATTAATTTACTTATTGGTACAAGTGTAGTTACTATTTTGTTATTTTTAATCTACTTAATTTACCAAAAATTAACCTCTAAAAAGATAATTACTAAGAAAAAAGAAATAATTATAGTAGTAGTTATAAGTATTATTTTAATTTCTTTACTATCAGTAACTGCTTATTTATTAAGAAATTATGGTACATCTGACTTTGACTTTAATAATAATTATGAATGGGATTTTAAAGTTGCCGTTGGCTATATTAATTCGGTTGTAGATAAGAAAGATTTATCATCAGCTAATTTTTTAGAGTATTTAAATTATAGAACTATTTATAGTAATTTAGATGGAATTATTATGGTAGTTATGCCAATTTATTATATTTTTAGAGCCTTTGGTGTTACTAGTTTGATTTTACCAGGAATTGTTGTTAATATAATATTTATATATTTATCTTTACTATTTTCATATTTCATTGCTAGGAAACTCTTCTCAGTAAGGCAAGCTATCTTTTATTTTGGTATATCAATTTTATTTACACCTATATTTTTATATTCATCAATCTTTTATTCAGATACATTATCAATGCCATTTGTCTTAGGTATTTTTGCACTTTACTTTTATAAAAGAGATGACCTTATTAAGAAAAAATCTAATTTTTGGCTAGTCTATATTTTAATTGGTGTTTTAACTGCTATTGGTTGTTATATTAAAGCTACAGTTTTATTTGTAACTTTCTCAAGTTTACTAGATTTATTTATTCAGAAGAAGAGAAAAGCAATTTTTGATATTTCAAAAGTTTGTGTTTGTAGTTTATGTTGTACCGTCATACTTTATTTGATTGCGCATTCATCTTTTATGCCTCATTTAGATAAAGATAATCACCTTGGGTTTTCACATTATATTATGTTAGGCTTAGTAGAAGATACGAAAACCTATACAGAAGGCGAACAAGACATTATGGTATATGGTGTTTTTAATCATAAAGAAGTTGATTATTCATTCTTTGGTGGGGAAAATATTTTAATAAATAATACTGGGAAGTACTACAGTAATCTTGTTCAGTCACCATTTTCTAAAGAATATAGAAAATCTTTACAAATTAAAAGAATTAAATCTATAATAAAGTCTAGAAATGCTTGGCAGTGGCTTAAATTTTTCAATTTTAAATATCTTCAAACCTGGGCAGATGGAAGTTGTTATGCTCCAATAAAATTAAGCAGGGGTTACCTTGAAGAAAACTTTTTAGGTGACTTAGTAAGAGTTAATGGAAAAAATTTTCATTACTATTATTACTTAGCTCATTATATTCACATGAGTCTTATCTTTTATATTTTTATGGGTTGTCTTTTAAGTATTAAGTCTAAAACTGATGAAAAGCTAAGTATCATAAAAATAAGTATAACTTTATTAATTTTATTCTTATTAATATGGGAAACTAGAAGTAGATATATACTAAATTACTTATTAATTTTCTATTTACTAGCAATCCCTGGATTAAATTTAGTCTATCAAAAAATATGTCATAATAAAAAAAGTTAATAGGTGGTGTTAGTATGTTTATCTATTATATTCCGTTAATTTTGTATGCGCTACTATATAGTATAAAAAATTATCAACATATAAATATAGTTATTATATCAATGCTTATTATTTTTATACTAGGAAGTATTTTATATAAAAGTAAAAATTTATTTACAAAGAAAAATATACTTATATCTATAGGGATATCTATATTTTGTCTTTTCTTTACAATTAGCACTTTTAATACCAAACCTAAAATAAATAAATTAGAAATTGAAAATATTAGTAAAGAACCTGTTACAGTGGATGCTATTTACTTTGATGAAAAAATAATAAAACCTAAATATAAATATAAGCAAAAATATGATAATATTAATCACACATCATTAAAGACAGAGTATCAATTATATAATAAGATAGACTCATCTCATAAAATGACTTTATTTCCTAATACTAAATATAGTTTTAATATAAAAAATGTTAAAGATATAGAAATTCTTTTTCAAAGTAATAAAAAAGTAGCTAATGTCTTAGTTAATAATAAATTAAAAGTAATACCTTCATATACTTATGATAATTATAAAGCTAATATGATTTATGATTCGGATTTTCATTATAAGTATACTAATCAAAAAATAAAAATCTCACCTTATTGTATATTAATGTCTTTATTATCACTAATCTTATATTTTCAAATAGGCATAACTTTAATTAGTAATCATAAAAATATTATTAAATTATTATTACTACTTATAATAGAGTTAAATCCTATTATTAAGATATCTATACTTTCTAAAATTATTGCAACTATCTTTGTCTTCTTATGTTTAAAGTTTGGTAAAGTAGAGGAAAAACTTTTCTCACCATTAAGAATTTTATTTAGTTTATTAATATCATTTACATTTATAGGAGATCGCTTAATTAATGATTTACTTACTTGGCGTCTTTTAACTATTTATATATTTACAACAATTTTAATCTATTTACTTATTCCTTACATGATAAATATATTAGAAAAAATTAAAATAAAAAATAAATTACATGAAGTTAAAAATAAAATATGGAAACACAAAGTAGCAATCTTTATTATTACCTTAGTAATTTGTTTGATTTATCAGTATATTTTCTTTCCATATATACCTCATGTTGATGGGGTTATGGAACTATCGAATATTGATATGAATAAATTTTCTAATTGGCATCCATATTTTCATACTATTATCTTATCATTTTTTACTAATATTTTAGGTAATGCTCAATACTTTATTACATTTAGATTAATTATATATTGCCTATTATTAAATTCTATTTTATTTTACTTTTATCGTAATGGCTTAACTCTTCCTAAAATTTATTTAATTTCTATCTTATTTACAATATTTCCAATAACAGGAGTTATGCTAGTGACTTTAGTAAAAGATACTGACTTTTCACTAGCTTTAATAGCACTTAGTTTTTATTTATATTTACTTATCAAAGATAATACTTATTTTAGAAGTAAAAAACGTAATTATATATTTTTATCACTAAGTTTATTGTTAACCGCAACTTTTAGACATAATGGCTTGTATATAACAGTAGTTATAGCTTTAATATTAATTGTTTTGGCAATTTTTAAAAAAAGATATTTACTACTTACTTCAACACTTTTAGTACTAATATCTATCTATGTTATAGAAAGTCCTCTTTATAAATATTTACATGTAGAAGATGGTCCTAGAAATGTAGAGATTTCTACTATGCTTCATGGTTTTACTTATCTTATGGTAGAAGATAAAAAAATAGATGAAGAGACTTATTACTATTTAATAAATAATATATTTTCAGAAGAAGATTTTAAAAAAAGTTATGATCCATATAATATAGATTTACAACTTCATTATGTTAATAATGGCTATCGTGACTTACCACTTGACAAGAAAAAAATTATTAAGGGCTATTTTAAACAAATATTTATGAGCCCAATAGAGTTAATAAAAGATAGATTATATGGAGTAGATTTAGTATGGAATGTGGGTCAAAAAGATAAAGTTAGAAATTATAAATATCAGTTATATTATGATGAATTTGAAACTGACTATTCTGATTCTGAACTTTATAAACTTCATTATCAAAAAACACTTTCTAAAATAGTTAACAAAACTTTACTAGCAATTACAAGTGTTGATATACTTAATGCTATATTTTTTAGAGGAGGAATATACTTAGCTATATTATTAGTATTTACTTATTATTATCTTAGAAAAAAAGAAAAAACTATTATTGCTATTTTACCAGTTGTTGTTAACATTTTAACTTTAATGCTTGCGATGGCACACCAAGAATATAGATATGTTTGGGTAATTCAATTATGTATTATGCTTATTTATATGATGATTAGTTATGAACCTAAAGTTAAAAAAATCAAGTAAATAAAAATTTATTAATTTACATTTTAATTATTATATAGTAAAATGATTTTAGTATAGAATTAGGCTTAGGTAAACTTTTAATGAATGATAAAGTATAATTTGTTTAAAATATAAATAAGCCTGATAGTAAAATAGAGGTGAAGATATGGCTAATAAAAAGGGAAGAATTGGAGATAGATATCGTCATGTAAAATTTAATCATAGTAGTGTTAAAAAGAAAAATAGAAAAGAAATTAAAAAAATAGTTTTTTTAGTAGTAATTTTACTTACTGTTACATGTGGAGTTAGTTATTCATTATTAACATTAGCAGTACCTGGTAAGGAAGAAGTAACAATTATTTCAGGTGAGTTTAAAATAAACTTCAAAGAAGGTAATACAATAAAGATGGGTAATGCTATACCTCTTACTAATGAAGAAGGATTAAAGACAGATCCATATAAATTTAGTATAGAAAATACAGGCGATTTAGATGCATCTTATTCAATTAGTTTAGAAGAAGGTCAAATTACTGAAGATACTTTGAGTAAACAAAAAGTTAAATATAGCATTAAAGAAGATAATAGTTGGAGCGAGCCCGCAATTTTACCAGATGACTTAATTTTAATAAGTAGTAAGATAATGAAAGTCGGTGAGAAAAAAGACTATGAACTAAAGATATGGCTAGATGAAGCTAGTGATAATAGTACTCAAGGTAAAAAATTTGAAGCAAGGATTGTAGTTGCATCAGTCCAAAATGACGTTGGTAATGATACTGAAATAGATAGTAGTAATGATGATGTTTTATCGGATTAATTACTAATAGATTTATTAAAAACTATACTTGACATTTACTAGTCGAGGAGATATCATTATTATAATGAGAACTTGTATACTAAGTATACAAGATTAATATTAAGGATAAATAGGAGTGATAAAAATGAGTAAAGAACAAATGAGTAAAGAAAACAAAAAAATTATTGTAATAGCAGTAGCAGTTATTATTGTAATAGCAGTTGTAGGAGTTATATGCCTTATTGTTAATAATGGATTATTTAGTAAAAAGGTAAGTGTAGATAATACTACAGTACAAAATATTTTATCTAATAAAGAAGAAAAAATAATCTATGTTGAAAATACTGATGAAAAAAAATGTAGTGAATGTAAAAAAATTAAAAAATATCTAGATCAAGAAGATATTGTATATGATGTTTATGATGTTAAACAAATGGGTGATAAAGAGTATACTAAATTATTACAAATGTTAACTATTAATAAGACTGACTTTAATTATCCTGCTGTATTATATTTTAAAGAAGGTATAATGTATTCTAATGTTATTAACTTAGAAGATACTAAAATAGTTGAACAATTTATTAAAGATTATAACTTAAAGAATGTTAAATAATCTATAGTAATATTAAATGTAAAAAATAGTCAAATGATTTGAAGTTTGACTATTTTTTTTGTATAATGATTATGGAAAGTAACAGGTGAGTTATATGGCATTAAAGTATGATGAATCATCGATTAAAATTTTAGAGGGTTTAGATGCAGTTAGAAAACGTCCTGGAATGTATATAGGATCTACTGATAAAAGAGGATTGCATCATTTAGTATGGGAAATTGTAGATAATGCAGTTGATGAAGCTATTAACGGTTTTGGTGATTCTATAAAAATTACAATTCATAGTGATAAAAGTATTAGTGTAGAAGATCATGGAAGAGGAATACCAACTGGAATGCATGCTTCTGGTAAATCTACACCAGAAGTTATTTTTACGGTTTTGCATGCTGGAGGGAAATTTGAAACCGATGGCTATAAAGTATCTGGTGGTCTTCATGGTGTTGGATCAAGTGTTGTTAATGCTTTATCTAAATGGATGGAAGTAAATATTAAACATGATAAAGAAGAATACTATATTAAATTTTCTAATGGTGGTAATGTAGAAGTACCATTAAAAAAGATAGGATCAACTAAAAAAACAGGTACAACTGTTAGATTTTTACCAGACGATACTATATTTTCTTCTACTAATTTTTCTTTTACAACTATTTGTGAAAGAATGCAAGAGTCAGCTTTTCTTTTAAAAGGAATTACTATTGAAGTAATTGATGAAGAAGACAGTCGTAGTGCTAAATACTGCTATGAAAGAGGAATTGAAGAATTTGTTGAAGAATTAAATAAGGGTAAAAATACACTTCATAAAGTCTTATCCTTGCATGGAGTAAAAGAAAAAATTGAAGTAGATTTATCACTACAATATACTGATACTTATTCTGAAAATATTGTAAGTTTTGTTAATAATGTTAAAACTATTGATGGTGGTAGTCATGAAGTAGGTTTTAAAACAGCTTTAACTAGAGTATTTAATGATTATGCTAAAACTAATGGCTTTATTAAAGGAAAAGAAAAGTCATTAGAGGGTAGTGATGTTAGAGAGGGATTAACAGCCGTTTTGAGTTTAAAAATACCTGAGGCGTTACTACAATTTGAGGGACAAACTAAATCAAAATTAGGTACTCCTCAAGCCCGTGTAGCAGTAGATACTATTATTACTGAACAAATGAAAGTATTCTTAGAAGAAAATAAAGTAATTGCTACTGAAATTATTAATAAATCATTACGTAGTAAAGTAGCTAGAGAAGCAGCTAGAAAAGCCAGGGAAGAAGCAAGAAAAGGGACTAAGAAAAATGCTAAAGAAAGAAGTCTTTCAGGTAAACTTGCCCCTGCTCAAAGTAAAGATAAGACCAAAAAAGAATTATTTTTAGTCGAGGGTGACTCAGCTGGAGGATCAGCTAAACAAGGAAGAGATCGTAAATATCAAGCTATCTTACCACTTCGAGGAAAAGTTTTAAATACCGAAAAGACTAAAGAAGAAGACATTTTAAAAAATGAAGAAATTAATACCATGATCTATACAATAGGCGCAGGCTATGGAGCTAATTTTGCTATAGAAGATTGTGAATATTCAAAAGTAATTATCATGAGCGATGCTGATGAAGATGGTGGTCACATTCAGTGCTTACTTTTAACATTTTTCTATCGTTATATGAAACCCTTAATAGAAGATGGAAGACTTTTTGTAGCGCTACCTCCATTATTTAAAATCCAATCTGGTAAAGAAATAGATTATGCCTATACAATCGAAGAAATGAAGGAAAAATCAAAGGGTAAAAAATGTGATATCCAAAGATATAAAGGTCTTGGTGAAATGAATGCCGACCAATTATGCGAAACAACTATGCATCCTGGTAGTAGAACCTTAATCCGTGTAAATATTGAAGATGCTCAACTTGCCGAAAAACGTGTTTCTGTACTTATGGGTGATGACGTCCCACCACGTAAAGAATGGATTGATGAAAACGTTGAATTTACCCTAGAAGATGACTATCAAATATAACTTATTAAATAAATAACCTAAAAAATAGAGATTGGGGGATTATGAATATGTATAACTCTGGAGAAGAATTTTTAAATAAACTATATAGTAATATGCATATGGACTATATTGTTAATCATAAATCATTAAAAAGTGATACACCAGAAGAAAAGATAAATAAATACTTAAAAAGATTAGAAAATGTTCATGAATATGCTAAAAAAACTCCTCATAGATTAGAAAGTTTACTACATATTTATTATGATAAATATATAATTAAAAAATTACCTGAAGCATATATTGCTCTGCAAAAGAAAATGTATAAAGAATTAGGTTATGATATTGATATAGATAGTCAAAAAAAGTTAGAACTATTAGAAGAAGTTCAAATTAATCAAAAACAATCACTAAGAGAGTGGATTGAATACTTAATAAGTGATGATGCTACATATCCAACTTGGTATAAAAACTATGTCTTCCAAGGGATATTAAGACTAGGTAGTTTTGATAAAGAAAAAATGAAATTTATGAGAAGAACTAAAACTACTGTAGAACCATTTCTAGAAATAAATTGTGAAATTTTAGCTCAAATTTATGACGTTTTAAAAAGTGAGATAGGAGAAAATACTTTAGATTTAGAAAAACAGGATGCCCTAAATAATGGGGAAAGTTTTCAAAAATTATATATTTATTTTCTATCAAAACAAAAAAACACTTCTAATACAAAATACCAAGATGGTATATGGGTAAAATATGACCAAGGAAGTGATGCTAAAAAGTTACGTGAAGATATTCAAGGAAAACAAACTGGATGGTGTAGTACAGGTTATGCTACTTCTAAAATTCAACTAGACTATGGTGACTATTATGTTTATTATACTAAAGATGAAGATGGAAATTATAAAAATCCAAGAATAGCTATAAGAATGATTGGTAAAGATAAAATTGGTGAAATTAGAGGAATTTGTACTGATCAAAATCTAGAAGAGAGTATGATTAAAGTAGTTGAAGAAAAACTAAAAGAATTTAAACATAAAAAAAGATTTGAAAAAAAAGTTAAAGATATGAAATCTCTTGCTGAAATAGAACAAAAACATGAAAAAAATGAAATTTTAACTAAAGATGAATTAAAAATCTTATATGAAATTGATAGTCAACTAGATTGTTTTGGCTATAAGAAAACTACAAAAATAAAAGAGTTAAAGTCAAAAAGAAATGTTAAAGAAGATTTGAGTGTGATATTTGACTGCAATGTAGATCAAATAGGGATTTCTATGGAAGACTTTGATAATCATGATATCGTAGTTTATGCATCGCATCTTTTTATTCCAGATGATACTATAACAAGTAAATTTAAAAACTTAAAAGCCGTAGTTGGTAATCTACATGCTGAAAATATAAAAACTGCCAAAGGATTAGATAATCTAAAGTATATTGGAGGCGAAGCTAAGTTTGACTTATTAGAAGATGCTAAAGCTTTAAAAAATTTAAAAAATGTAGGTAAATCAATATATTGTAATAATTTAGAAAAGTCAGATGGATTTAATAATTTAGAATATGTTGGTGATACCATTTGGTGTGAACAACTAAAAGAAGCAAACAATTTAAAAAATTTAAAATATATTGGAAAATTTGCATACTTTTCTTCATTAGAAGATGCTAGAGGGTTAGAAAATTTAGAATATATTGGGATTGATGCTAATTTTGAAAGCTTAGAAAATTCTAGTGGATTAAAGGGGCTTCAATATATTGGTGGTGATGCTAATTTTAATTTAGTTAAAGATGCTAGTAGTTTAACTAATCTTAGATATATTGGCTGGGATGCTAACTTTAATTCATTAAAGAGTGCAAGTGGTCTAAATAATCTTGAATATATTGGTAAAATGGCTAGATTTAGTTTACTAGAAGATGCAACTGGATTAGAAAACTGTAATAGATATAATAGAATAAAAGCAGATATAAATAGTTTAAAAGTTAGGTGAAGAAAATGACAAAGAAAAAAGAAACTGAAGAAATATTAGAAAAAATATTTGACTATACCTTAGAAGATATTATGGGAGAAAGATTTGGAAGTTATTCTAAATATATTATCCAAGATCGTGCTATCCCTGATGCAAGAGATGGTCTAAAACCTGTTCAACGTCGTATTTTATATTCTATGTATAAAGAACACAACACTTTCGATAAAGGATATCGTAAAAGTGCTAAAACAGTAGGAGACGTAATAGGTAATTACCATCCACATGGAGATACCTCTATATATGATGCTATGGTAAGAATGAGTCAACCTTGGAAAACTAGAAATCCATATATTGATATGCATGGTAATAATGGATCTATTGATGGAGATAGC
>CANQKU010000025.1 GCA_947624535.1 uncultured Bacilli bacterium | reverse complement strand
GCCATGATATCCCTCCTTACGTCTATAGGTATTATATCAAAAAATATCAAAAAATCAAAAGTTTTTTGATATTTTTACTCTTTTCTTTAAAAATTTAGTTATTTTTTAATCTCTACTACTGCTCTTGTTCCATAAAGATCAGTTGCCTTTGCACTTGTTAAAGCTCCTTGATTTGAAATATAGAAAGCATTATTTTGTGTAGTTGAGTCAGCTGATGTAGTCCAATATCCATTATTATATTGTTCATTAATTGCTTCACTATCATCAACTGTTGCGCCATTTTTAATTGAGTCATATAAATAGTTATACATCCACTTTGGACATGAGCTAGCTGTATCAGTACAATTTAAGGTAGCTGCTTCTTGAACAGTTATCATTCTTGCTCTTGCTTTAATTTCTCCTAATGTATAAGTATTAGTACTACAAGAATTATAGGTTGAACATCCTGTAAAGATATTATTGTTAAAAGTAGTCTCACCCATCTTATATTTTTGTTCTAAGACATTATCCCATTTCTTTGTTTCATTTCCTAATTGTTCTAATATTGTTAGTGGTCCATTTGTATTAATTTCATTATCAGCATACCAAGCTACATTTTTAATTGTATTTTCTCTTTGTTGCATCGTAATTTTATCATCTTTATCTTCAATTACATAAAATACTTTCTCTTCAGTATCTGATACTGCATATTTAATAATAGTGTTAGGTTGACATGTTGGTTTTTCTTGACTATCTTGTTCTTTTTCTTCTTCCTCATCTGGTAATTTATAACAGTCAGTTTTTTGACAAGACTCTTCATCTCCAGTTAAACAATAAGTATCAGAATTAGCATCATCATTATAAATATATGCCTTACTAATATATGGATTTCCTTTATATTTTTGAATTTCTTTCTTTTCCGTCGGGAAAGAAAGTGACGCATTTTTTAGACCTACATCACTACCAAAAGTAACTGTAACTTCATTTTCTAAATCTAAATTAGTAATTTTTATATCAATTGTTTTATGATCTGTTTTTGTTCCACTTTTAGTTAGTATATCTCCAGTCTTTGATGGAACAGCATCATGTTTTTCTAAATAAGCTACCTCTACTTTATCAGAAGTTGCTGTATAATATAGATTTACTTTAGCATCAACCCCATTTACATTTACTAAATCTAAATGAATTATTTTTGACTCATCTTTAGGAATAACTATACTTTTCTTCCCATCAAGTTCTTCACTATCTAAATGCGAATAAAGATTTCCAGTAACAATATTTAAAGAACCCTTACTTTCACTACTTACTGTAAATATAGCATAAGAAAAGCATCCTACTACTACTAAAATAGCTAAAGCAACTATAATAATTAAATAATTTGTTTTAATATTAATTGTCTTTTTCGCTAAATATTTCCAACTCATCTAATATCACTATCCTATTCTATTACCACTATATCATACTTTTCTAAACTTTGCACCAATAATTTACGGATTTAAAGTAAAGTAGGCATCTGTTGCTCGTTTTGTAATTCTTCTTGTCACCATACTAGAAAAACTACTAGCGGTATCACTTCTTGAAGAATTTGGTGAGACAACTGCAATTGACATTTTAGGTTGATTACTAGGAGCAAAACCTACGAAAGTTGTAGAAATTGTTTCTTTATCAATTACTCCATCATTATCTGTATCAATAAAACTTTGTGATGTTCCAGTTTTTCCACTAGGACTATATATAGGATCCATATAACCTCTACCATATCCTCCTGATGAGTTAATAACGGCATAAAATCCTTCATGTACTCGGTTCATATATTCAGCTTTAGTCTCTACGGTATTTAAAGCTTTAGGTTCTTGTTTATAGATAATTTTTCCTAATTCTTCATTTTCTGTTGCTTGGTGTACTTCTTTTAATAAATGAGGTTGATATCTTGTTCCTTTATTAGCAATCGTATTAATATATTGTGATAGTTGAATAGTAGTATAAGTTTCATATTGACCTATGACAAAGTCTAATAAATTTCCTGCTTGATAGTCTTTTTTAGCTCCATAACCTAAACTCTCAACTGGTAAGTCAATTTCTGTTTTAACACCTAATCCAAATGAATGATACATTTTTCTATATATATCAAAAGCACTTTGATTAAATGGTAAACTCATATTTCTTGTATAATTATACCCTGCTACTTTAATCGCTGTTTTCCACTGATAGACATTACTAGACATAGCTAAAGCTGAAATATCATTAATTCTTCCTAAAGTACGTGATGAACATTTTTCTTTTGTTCCTTGGATTTTAATACATTCATCAACTATATAATCTCCAATATGTAAATTACCCGTATTATATCCTACTAAAATAGATGCCCCCTTAACAATAGATCCTGGTGTTACAGGAGATGTTAAAATACTTGTTGTATTATCAATTATTTTTCCATCTACAATTTGTTTAGATGCCATCGCAAGAACTTCACCTGTCTTAGGATCTTGTATTACTGCTGAAGAGTGATCATAAAACTCAGTATTAACTTCTTTTTTAGCGTTAGTAACTTCTTCAGTTAAAATATCTTCTAATTGTTTTTGTAAATTAATATCGATAGATAAAACTATATCATTACCACGCTTACCTTCTTTAACTAATTTTAATTCATGACTATTTATAACTTTATATATACTTTTTTCACCTTTTAAATAAGATTCATATTGCTTTTCTATATAACTAATTCCTACTCTATCATTTAGTGAATATCCATTTTTTAAATAATAAGCTTTTTCTTCTTTAGGTATTCCATTAGTAGAAACACTTCCTAAGATAGATTTAAATGTCTCTCCATAAGGATAAGTTCTATCCCAGTCAAGTCTTGTATTAAATCCCTCTAATTCTTTATTATTCTCAGAAATATAGGCATACTCTTCATCAGTAACATCACCAGTTCTAATTGTTTTTTCATCATAAGTATAGCCCTTATTCATTAAATAATATAAGTAAGCAGCTTTCTTATCATCATCACTCATACTGTTTAACTCATCACTTGTAACTCTATCTATTTTTAACTGTTCAATATCATTATTAGTTAATTTTCTTTGGTCTAGTTTATCCCACTCTTTTTTAGTAATTTTTGATGCTGCTATATTAGGATGAATTTTAACATAAAACTCTTTTTGATTTCTTTCTTCTAGTTTTTGAATATCTAAATTTAAATGTCTGCTTACTTTATAGGCTAGGTTTATCTCATCTTTAGTAGAGATAGATTTATTTTTTTTATAATAAATTGTCTTAACGGCAATATTATCTACAATAATACGATGATTTCTATCATAAATTCTCCCACGGGGTGCTGAAGGTCCTTCAACAATATCATAAGATAATTCTTCTAATTGTTCACTATACTTATTATGATCATAAATCATAACTTGATAAAACTTAATAAAGACAACACTAAATAAAAAAATAGTAATTCCTAAAATAAAAAATAATCTTCTTTTTTCAATTTGTTCTAGTAAAGGACTTCTTTTTTTGTTTAGTTTTTTTCTCATTGCCTATAAACCCTTCTTTCTATTACTAGTTTATCACATATTTCAAAAGTTATTTCATATATTTTATTAGGTGATGGATATTTATAAAAAATTAATAATAAATTATATTGAACAAAGTTTAACTATTGAAGATATTTTTAATTATGCAGGTAAAAATAAAATCCTACTATCTAAAGATGATGCTTTAACTATTTATAATTTTATTAAGAAAAATTATAATTCTATTTTAAATGGAGATGAGTCTTCTTTTAAAGAATTAAAACTTAATGTTGATAGTTTACTATATCAAAAGCTTATTGAGTTATATAGTTATTATAAGCATAAATTAATGTTATGAGTTTTCTAAGTTTGTTTTTAAATCTTTATTAAATTTTTTATTTTTAATCATTTCTATTTCATCTTTATAAGGAGGATTTTTAACTACGTATGGTGTTTCTAATATTTTAGGAATATCTTTTAATTTGTCATTGTAAATAATATTTATTAAAGTATCGAAGCCAATTGTACCAAAGCCTATGTTTTCATGACGATCTTTATGAGAAGATTTTTCATTTTTACTATCATTAATATGAATACAATGGACATAATCTAATCCTACTACTTCATCAAAATAATTTAGAAGTTGATCAAAATTAGTTAGGTCATAGCCAGCATCATTCATATGACAAGTATCCATACATACTCCTATTCTATCCTTATTTTTAATTTTTACAATAATTTTTTTTAATTCTTTAAAGTTTGAACCTATCTCACTACCCTTACCAGCCATAGTTTCTAGTAAAATAGTTACTTTTGAATTTTCTAAAATAATATTTAAAGCATTAATAATATTTTTAATACCCTCTTCAACACCTAATCCTACATGACTTCCTGGATGAAGAACTAAATATTTAATGCCTAATTGTTCACAACGCGCTACTTCTTCTTTTAAAAAGTTAATTGAAAATTCATATTTTTCTTTTTCTTTATTATTAGCTAAATTAATAATATATGGAGCATGAACTATTACTTTAGAATAATCGATATTTTTTTCTTTCATGATTTCTTTGGCTTTTAAAGTTATCTCATCATCAATTGGATAACGCATAGTGTTTTGTGGTGCACCTGTATAAAACATAAAAGTATTGCTATTATAACTTAACGCTTCTTCTAAACTTCCTAGTAATTGACTATCTTTTTTAAACCCCACATGACTACCTATAATTAACATAAAATCACTTCCTGTTAATACCATACCATAAATAGTTAAAAAAAAACAACTTATTTTTAAGTTGTTGCTTTTGTACATTTTGTTCCACTAGGACTTGTCGCAGGAGCGCCTTGTTTTTTGAAAGTACCTCTTGCTAATTTAGTTTCTTCAACTAATCCATTAGATCCATTCTTTTTGGCATCTGTGATAAAAATAGAATAAACATATTTTTCACCACTTTTTTGAACTTTAACAAAACTAGATGTCTTATTAATTGTTTGATTATATGGAGATTGTTCTCCACCTTGTTCAATATCTATTTGATCTAATGGTATATATATATTAGTAGAAGTATCTTCTGGTAAAGTACAGTCATACTCATCATTTAAAAGCATAAATCTAGCTGAATTAATATATGCTTTAGCTGTATCTGCATAAGTATCCTTTTTAGAATTTTCAATATATTTAGTAACTTGTGGTATAGCAACTATCATTAAAATACCCATAATAACAATAACTGCTAATAACTCTATCAATGTAAAACCTTTATTATTTCTCTTCATTAAATTCACTCCTAATGATTTATTCTATACATACTATATACCACATTTTTTTAGTTAGTGCAATATCACTTTTACGAAAAAATAAATTCATTTACGTCACTTTACAAAATTTTTTCCATTATTTTTAGTATTTCCATATATTAAAATATTATCAAATATTTGGTATTTTTTCACTTTATCTTCACATTTATTGTATAATATAGATTATGGGAGGGATTTCATGAATATATTAATAGTTGAAGATGAATTAATGATCCGTGAAGTCATTAAAGAATATCTAGCTAATGAGGGATATAGTTTTGATGAAGCTACTGATGGTGTTGAAGGATTAAACCTACTACAAAAAAATTCTTATGACTTAATGATTTTAGATATCATGATGCCTAAAATGGATGGATTTACAATGTTAAAACAACTTCCTAAGAAATTTCTTATACCTACTATTATTTTATCTGCTAGAGATGATGAATATGATAAATTACAGGGATTTGACTTAGGAATCGATGACTATTTAACAAAACCTTTTTCACCAAAAGAGTTAGTAGCAAGGATCAAAGCAATTAAAAATCGTATGAATTTAGGCTCACCTCCTCTATACTCCTATAAAACTTTAGAGATTAACTTTTCTGCTCATACGATTAAAATTGATAACAAACTTATAAATATTACACCAAAAGAATTTGAAATCCTCTCCTTCCTTATTAAAAATAAAAATATTGCTATATCTAGAGAACAATTATTATCAAAATTATGGGGCTATGACTATTTTGGTGATGATCGTACAGTAGATACTCATATAAAAATGCTAAGGAATAATTTAGGTATTTATAGAGATTTAATTAAAACAGTTCGTGGAATAGGATATAAATTTAGTGATGAAGAATAGTTTAAATATTGAAATATGGAAATATCTTATATTATTTTCTATTCTAACTTTAGCATTTTTATGGACTTTTCAAGTATTATTTTTAAATCACTATTATCAGTTTGTAAAGAAAAAAGAAATGAAAAAAGTTGCTCTTCAAATTGAAAAAGCTAACTCTATTAGTGAGTTAAAAGAAGTAATTAATGAAAGTGCCTATAATCAAAATATTTGTGTAGAATTAACTGATGCATATCGCTCAATTTATACTAGTGAATACTTATCACTTGGGTGTTTAACTAACTCTACAAAAAATAATTATAAAAAAAATTTTATCTATAGTAATGCTAAGTCTAATACTTATCAAGTTACCAATTCTAATTTAAAAAATAAAACCTTAGTATATGCTTTAAAACTAAATAATAATTTCTATGCTTTTTTAAATACTTCACTAGAGCCTATTGACTCTACTGTTGGGATATTAAAAAATCAACTTATTTATGTAACTATAATAGTATTAATATTATCTTTTGTAATTGCTTATTTTATTTCTAGACATATTGCTAATCCTATTGTAAAAATTAATAAAGCTGCGAATAAGTTAGCTAAACATGACTTTAATGTTAATTTTGAGTCAAATAGTCAAATAGAAGAAATTAATGAGTTAGCTGAAACTTTAAATCATACTAAAAATGAGTTAGAAAAAACTGAAGAATTAAGAAAAGATTTAATGGCCAATGTTTCACATGACTTGAAAACTCCTTTAACTATGATTAAAGCTTATGCTGAAATGTCTAGAGATTTAAATGGTGATATTGTAGAAAAACGATATAAAAATATGAATATTATTATAGAAGAAGTAGACCGCCTGTCTAGTTTAGTAGATGATATCTTAACACTATCTAGTATGCAGTCAGAGATTAATGATCTTAATTTATCTAGGTTTGATCTTGTAGAGTTAATTAGTAATATTTTAAAGCGTTATGAGATTTATAAAGAGTTAGAGAATTATCAATTTGTATTTTCTAATAAGAAAAAAATTATGATTACGGCTGATCAAAAGAAAATAGAACAAGTAATCTATAATTTAGTAAATAACGCTATCAACTATACAGGTAGTGATAAGCTAGTTACTATTAAGATTAAACAAACTAAAGAAGTAATACGAGTAGAAGTTATTGATACAGGTGATGGTATATCTAAAGAAGATCTTCCATTTATTTGGGATAGATATTATAAAAATAAGAAAAAACATAAAAGAAATTTAGTTGGTACTGGATTAGGACTATCTATAGTTAAATCTATCTTAGAACTTCATCACTATAAATATGGGGTTATCTCAACTAAGGGGAAAACTACTTTCTACTTTGAAATAGAAAAAGAGGCTTAATAATGAAGTCTCTTTTTAATTATATACATAAAGTTCATGTTGAGCTCTAGTACAGGCTACATAAAGTAGCTTCTTTTCATTTTTACGATAACTATTTTCTCTATTATTATAAGCAATTACAGCATCAAATTCTAATCCCTTAGATAAATAAGCTGGAATAATTACTAATTCTTTATGAAACTTAAGAGTATCTTCATTAATAAAAGAAATAGTTATCTCATCTTTTAATAATTTATATAGTTTTTCTGCTTCTTTTAAATCTTTAGTAATAATAGCAATACTTTTATAACTAGTTTGTAATTTATTAATATCAGTTAGTAAAGTATCTTTCAAAGAATAATTACCCTTTCTAAAAATAACTGGTAAGTTATTAGTTTTTCTAATCGCATTTACATGATTTAAATTCAATATCTTATTAGTATATTCAATAATTTCAGGTGATGATCTATAAGTTTTTAAAAGCTCTATATATTTACCATCAAAGATTTGTTGTAACTCTTCTAATGATTGATACTGATAATATGGATTAATATTTTGATTAATATCTCCTAAGATAGTAAAGTCTGCTTTTTTAAAGATATTTTTAATAATTATATATTGAAGTTTATTATAGTCTTGAGCTTCATCAATAACTACTTGTTTTATATTACCTTCATAGTGAAATCCTTCTAAGATACCCTTAATATAAGCAAAAATTAAAGCATCTTCATATGATAAAGTATCACCTTTTAAAAATGAATTAATTTCTACTTCTGTTAATGGTACTCGACAATATCTACTCATAAAGAAGTCTTGATATATTTTTTTATAATCTTTTTGAAAGTTTGATTTTTCTACTAATAATTTATAAAATGTAGATTGTTTTTTAGTCTTTCCTTGATAAAATATTTCACTTAGTTTTTTAGATATCTCATCAACTCGTTCAAATAATGGTAATCTATTATATTTATATGTAAGCATCTCATTTAATTCTTCCATAGTCATTAAATGATTTTTAGACTCTATTACATCATCTTCAAATTTAGCTTTAGCTACATAATCTTCTAAAAAGTCATCTAAGTCATTAATAATAGCATCACTTTGTTTATACTTAATTAAAGCTTTATTAGCTTCTTCATAAGAATAATATCTTGCTATAAAATGAGGATATGACTCTACTTGTTTATATTCAGTAATTAAAAATGATAAATAGTCATGAAAAGTAGTTTGTAAAGTATTGTCTTCTCCTAATTCTGGTAATACATTTGAAATATATTCTGTAAATATATGATTAGGAGAAAAAATTAAAATATGATCACTTGTTAAATTTTTAATTTGATATAGTAAAAATGCAATACGATGTAAAGCTACACTAGTTTTTCCACTACCAGCAATCCCTTGAACTATTAAGTTTTTATCTTCTAAATTTCTAATTACTTGATTTTGTTCTTGTTGAATAGTATTGACAATATTTTTCATCTTTTCATCAGACTCAGTAGCTAGAACTTGTTGTAAGACTTCATCATCAATATTTAAAGAATTATCAAAAACACTAATAAGTTTATTATTCTCAATTTTATATTGTCTTTTTCTCAAAAGATTACCAGAAATTATACCTCCTGGTGCTTTATATGAACATGGACCAGTCTCGTAGTCATAAAATAAACTACATATTGGACTTCTCCAGTCATATAAAATATTATTTTCATTTTTATCTTTTAAATAAGTAAGAGAAATATAAATATTAAAAATACTATTTTCATCATCTTGAAAAACAATTGAAGCAAAATATGGCTTATCTTTAATCTTTAATAATTTCTTTAAATAATCTTGTTTACTTAATAATCTATTTTCTTCTTCACTAGTAGAAATTCTAGCTTGAATAATATCACCACTATCAAAAGAAGAAAAGTCACTCCAAGCTAAGTTTTTAAATTCTACTAAGTCATCATGAGAAATATGAACTTCTTGTTCTAATGTTTCTATATGATCTGTTAAAAGTTTGGTAACTTTCTTTAAAATTAATTTTTCTTTTTGAAACTCTTTCTCTAAAATCGGCATTATAACACTCTCCTAGTTTCTATTATGACTATATCATAAAATTTAAAAAGTGACTACAAAGTTGATAATAGTTTACATTTCAAATTTAAAAATATAATCATTTTACTGATTATATTCTTCTATTAATTTTATAAATTCATTTTGTAATTGGGTTAATCTTTCTTTAGTTCTAGCTTCAAATCTAGCCGTAATATTAGGACCAGTATTAGAAGCTCTAACTAAAGCCCAACCGTCATCAAATAATACTTTGACACCATCGATATCTAAATAGTTATAATTTTTTTCTTTAACATATTCTATCACTTTATCAATTATTGAAAATTTCTTATCATCACTAGATTTAAATTTCAATTCTTCTGTTGAATAATAATAGTTAATACCTTCTAATAATTCTTCTACTGTTTCATTTTTATATGATAGTAATTCCAACATTCTAAGTCCAGCATATAAGCCACTGTCAAAGCCAGGCCAACGGTCTCTAAAATAAACATGTCCAGATAATTCACCACCAAATGGTAAGTCATCATCTCTCACTTTAGCTTTTGTATATGAATTCCCTGTACGATAAGTTATACACTTACCACCTAATTTTTCAACCTCATCACTAAATGACTTACTACATTTTACATCGCATAAAAATTCTTTTTTAGATACTTTATTAATTATATCTCTAACAATTATAATCATATATAAGTCAGTAGGAATAAACTTAGCATTACCACTAATCATGCCCATACGATCTCCATCTCCATCAAAAGATAAACCTATATCAGCATGAGTTTCTAAGACTTTTTGTTTTAATTGATCCAAATTAGACTCAACACAAGGATCAGGATGATGATTAGGAAAAGTTCCATCACTAATATCATTAATTAAAATAATATCAATTGGAAACATACTATAAAGCTCTTTTAAAATAATACTAGTAGTTCCATTACCTGGGTCTAATACTACCTTAACTCTTCTAGGACCAAACTTAAGATTTTCTTTGAATAAAGTTAAATACTCATTCTTTATATCATATGTCTTAATACTACCTTGTCCTTTTTGAAAATTACCCTTCAAAATATATGAAAGAAAATCTTGAATTTCTTGACCCTTACAATTTCCACTCTCATCAAAAGCAAATTTAAAGCCATTATCTTCTTTAGGGTTATGACTAGCAGTTACCATTACACCACTATATATTTTTAACTTTAAACAAGCATAATAATACATTGGCGTAGTACAAAGTCCTAAATCAATAATATCGATACCTGTTTCTATAATACCTTGCATAAGAGCATTAGAAAGTATTGGGCTTGATATACGATTATCGTGACCAATAATACATGTAGTTTTACCTAACTCTTTAATATAACTACCAAAACCTAATCCAATAGTATATGCCGTATCAGCATCAAGTTCCTTACCATAAATTCCTCTAATATCATATCCCCTAAATATATTCCTATTAATATCTTTTTTATAATTCATATTAACCTCACTAATCCTTACATTATTCTAACTTTAAATTAACTATATCACATTTATTAATATTTTTCTATATAGCTTTTTAAATAACAAAAATGAGAAAAATTAACTACTTTATTTTTCTCATATTAAGTCTATTTATTAATTACCACTACTGCACGGACAGCATTTAAATCAGTAGGACCTATGAAAGTAGCTCCATGATCATTTTCATATGGATCTAGGCAACTACTATTACTATGTTCAAATTTACCTCCCGTTGTTACACCAGATGCACACCATTCACAATACGACCAAGCAGTCATAGACCAATAACTTTCACAGCCACTATATGAAGTTTTACCAGGATCTTTTGAGCCAACAAAATTAGTAATCCATATTGGGCATGTATTAGAATAACCCCAAGAGCATCCAACTTTTTTGGCTTCTTGGTATGTAATCATTCTTGCACGAACACCCTTTTTGGATAATTGATATGGAGTTTCAAATTTATCAGAACAAATTGATCCACCTTGATAAGTTGAGCGGCAATCACTTTGTCGACCTGAATAACCTAAGGTTGAGCTACTATTACCTATCGAATAATCAAAAGTATTGACATTTGTCCAACTAGCAGTTGCCTCTTCCAATTTAGATAAAGCTGTTACAGGCCCATCTACACTATAACCAGTCTCATTCCAAGGTACACTACGCAATGTATTCATTTGACTTTGCAATGTCATAGTTGTTCCATCGTCTTGTATTACATGAAACCTTACTTGGGTAGTATTATTTACTTTATAATCTATTATTGTTCCTGCTGGGCAAGAGCCTCTTGATTTATTCTTTAAACAATTTGATTTTGTACAACCCAACTCTTCTCCTGTTGTACAATTTATTTTATCATATGTATAGGCATTAACTATATTTGTATTTACTTTAGTATCTTTGGCTTTTTTGTACAATTCATCTATAGCCGCTTGGACATTTGTTGATGATAATCCTGAAGTACTTTTGTCATATGTTGTTGATGAGCCAGCAACAGTTACAGCATAACCTACTCCTATACTTAGTGTTAGACCAATGGCTAAGCCTAAGAAAAATCTACTTGATTTCTTTAACAATTCTTTTATTTTAGTCATTACCTATACCTCCTATTATCATAGAAGCATTTATCTTTTTAGCCATTGCATCTATTGCTGCTTGTAAGGTTGTAGCACTTAATTTTGAACTACTATCATTAAAACTTACTTCACTTGCGGCTAAAGCTGCTGCACTTACACCTATGACTCCAAACACTATTCCCACTACTATTCCTATTATTAATTGTTTTTCTAAAATTTTCTTCACAAACTCTTCACCTACTTTTCTCTATCATATCCATGATACCCCCC
>CANQKU010000024.1 GCA_947624535.1 uncultured Bacilli bacterium | reverse complement strand
GTATTGGTGGAGGTATCATTAAAGAAGTTCAAAAAGATGGTAAAAAACTTTGGTATTTACTATAAGTAATTATTAATTATAACATATATTTTGGTATGTAAAATGATTTACATACTTTTTTCTTGACTATTTACGTAAAGGAGGGTAAAATGATAATAGGAGGGTAAAAACAATATGGAACAATTAAATCAATTATTGACAGAATTAGGTGTAAGTAAAGTACGTTTAGCTAAATATTTAGGTGTATCTAGACAAATGTTATATAATTATTTAGCTTTACCTAATTTAAATGAATGGCCAAAAGAAAAAAATTTAAAATTACTTAGTTTATTAGATGTAAAAAGTATAGAAGAAATTGGTACTTTAGAAATTACTGGAGAATATATAATTGAGGTAGAAAATAGATTAAATGAAGGTGTTAAAGACTCTTCTAATCGTGAATTATTAACTGACTTAAAAGGTTTTAATAAGAAAGAACAAGAGATTTTATCTAATATTATTACTTTATTAAAAGAAAAATTAGCTGATGATAAATCAAAAAATACTTATCATACTTATTGCTATTTATATCACTTTTTACAATCAATGGAAACTGCTCCTGAACTATATTATATTTTAGCTTATATGTCAAAGTCATTAGGATTTACTGAGGCTTTAGAGTTCATTTATGATAAAGATCAACAATTTATCTTTGAAAGTATTTTATTTAGTGCGATGACCTTATATAATAATGGTGGTGCTTCTAAAAGTAAAATTACCGAATCTCATAAAAGATTTGAACAAGATATTGAACATAAAAATGAAGAAAAATTAAGTCGTACTCAAGAGTTAAATACAGCTAAAGTACAAGCTTTAAAAGAATTAGGGTATACTGAGATTAATGAAAGTAATGCCAAAGAAGTATTAGAAAAGATTGCTGAAATACAATCTAGAAAGGTTTAACTCTACTATATTTATTAACTTCCTATAATTGATATTATGTTAACTTCTTATATATAAAAATACCAAGAGATTATTTACTTCTTGGTATTTTTTGATATACTACTACATCTGTATCTTTATTTTCATGCCACTCTCCTGGCATAGTATATAAGTTAATATCTATATTAGTTATACTATAATTTTCAGTTAATTTTAATTTATC
Organism: uncultured Bacilli bacterium; assembly: GCA_947624535.1. Taxonomy (GTDB): domain Bacteria; phylum Bacillota_I; class Bacilli_A; order RF39; family UBA660; genus UMGS995. The sequence goes on along the minus strand of CANQKU010000024.1, from coordinate 11,369 downwards.
TAAATCTATTATATTTAACTTCTTTATAATTCCATCTTCATCACTATGAACCCCAATATATTGGCTGTTATCATTAAAATCATCTGGTCTTAAGGCAATATATGGTATTACTTGTTTAATCGTCTTAGATGAGCTCTTCGCTCCCCTCAAAGTTAGTGGGGGAGTATCATATACACAAATAGTTTCTTTATCATCTATTTTATAGATTTTTTGCATAAATTCTACTTTATCTTTTAGAAAAGTAATCTCATAATACATAGTATGATAACGATAATTAAAAGAATTTAGATTATCTTTATCTAAAACTTGAATTTCAAATAAATTATTAGCTTCAAATTGACTTAATGGCTTAGATAAAATAATTTTCTTTATAATATTACGATCATCAAAGTCATTTATAAATTCATCATTATTAACAGTACGGATCATGACTATTATCTCCCCTCTTTTTTACTGCTTATGTATTATAACACATTTTTAAAAAAATATCAATACTAACTTTAATTTTGAAAGAAAAAGATACCTTATGTATCTCTATATTAATTGATCAAGAATGCTTTCACCAATCTCAGGTTTTTCTAAATTGAAATTATCGGCAATAGTTGCTCCAATATCGGCAATACTTTTTAATACTGGTAATTTCTTTGGATTTTGGAAAGCTCTACTATAAAATATAACTGGTACATTTTCACGAGTATGGTCGCATCCAGCAAAAGTTGGATCGTTACCATGATCAGCGGTTATAATAAATAAGTCATCTATTTCTAGTTTATTTAGCATCATAGGTATTTCTACGTCTAACTCTTCTATAGCTTTAGCATAGCCTGAAGCATCTCTAGCATGTCCATATAAACTATCAAAATCAGCTAAATTAGTCATACAAATACCCGTAAAACTCTTATCCATAATATCTGAAAACTTATTAATAGCTTCCATATTAGTTGTAGCTTTAATACTTTTATTAATACCTGCTCCATCAAAGATATCGTTCATTTTACCTAGAGCAATTACATTATAATTATTTTCATTTAATTGGTCTAAAATAGTCTTTTTTGGAGGTTTTACAGCATAATCTTTTCTACCACTATTAGAAAAATAATAATTACCATTACTACCAACAAATGGTCTAGCAATTACCCTACCTACTCTCCAGTCTTCTCTTAAAGTAATAGCTCTTATTTTCTCACAATATTTATATAACATTGAAACAGGAATAACGTCTTCATGAGCAGCAACTTGTAAGTCAGAGTCAGCTGAAGTGTAGACAATCAAAGATCCATAATTTAGTTGACGATCACCTAATTCTTTAATAATAGTATCATTATTACAACATTTATTACCAATTACTCTTCTTCCCGTAACTTGTTCAATACCATCTAATAATTCCGTAGGAAATCCATTATTAAATGTTTTAAATTCAATATTATTAGTAATTCCCATCATCTCATAATGTCCATTTAATGTATCTTTACCAGCATTATTTGGCTTGGCTATAGTATAATAAGCATCTACTTCATCATCTTCATTCATATTTAGAGTATTTAAAAAACCTATTTTTTTTAAATTTGGTATAAATAAGTCACAATTTTCTTTAATATGTCCTAATGTATTAGCCCCATTATCATTATATAGATTAGCATCATCTGCTTCACCTACTCCTAAAGAGTCTAAAACCATTAGAAATATTCTTTTAAATTTCATCTTTATCACCTTCATTTTTATATTCTCTTGGATGATATTTTTTATAATCCATGCTTACTTTTTCATCACTAACATGAGTATATATCTTAGTTGTAACAATATCTGAATGACCAAGTAATTCCTGAATACTTCGCAAGTCAGCTCCTCTTTTTAATAAATGAGTAGCAAAAGAATGTCTTAATGTATGAGGAGAAATATTTTCATCTAATCCCTGTTTCTTTAAAATTATCTTTAAATTTTTAAAAAAACCTTGTCTAGTCATTCTATTACCATGATTATTTAAAAACAAAGCTTCACTATCATTCTTTTTTATTAATGAACTTCTTTTTTCTAAATATAATTTTAAATAATAAATACTATATTCTCCTAATGGAACAATTCGCTCTTTACTACCCTTACCTGTAATTCTTATAATACAGTTATTATAGTCAATATCATGGGTATTTAACTGGATTAATTCTGAAACTCTAAGACCTGCTCCATACATTAATTCTAACATAGCTTTATTACGATAGTCAAATGCTGAATTTAGGTTAATATCTAGGAGTTTTTCCATATCTTCAATACTAATTACTTTAGGTATCTTTTTTTGAAGTTTTGGTCTTGAAATTCCTGCGGTTATATCATTATTTATTATTTTATTTTTATATAAATACATATGAAAATTCTTAATAACAGTTAAATTATGAGCAATAGTAGAAGTCTTTTCATTATCATTTGAACGTAATTTTAAAAACTCTTCTAAATCTTTAGATTTAATTTGATCTACAGTATAAATTTTTTTAGTATTTAAAAATAATTGATAAGTATGTAAGTCATAAGTATATGACTCTCTTGTCTTATCAGATAAACCTTTTTCAAATACACAATAATTTATAAAGTCACTAACAGCATCTTCTATTTTCATAACTTTCACCACTTTTATTATATACTATATTTTTATAAATTACAAAAGTCTAAATTTATTAGTTTATGTTATAATAGAAGTGGTGATTTAATATGAATAAACCCTTAGCTTTATTGCTAGCGCCTACTTCTTTAAAAGATGTTATTGGTCAAACCCATTTAATTGGAAAAGATAAAATTCTAACTAATTTAGTTAAAAATAAAAAGTTATGTTCTATGATTTTATATGGTAAACCTGGTATTGGAAAGACTTCTATTGCTCAGGCTTTAGTAAATGATTTAGGTGTTAAATATAGGTTTTTAAATGCTACTATTAATAATAAAAAAGATTTTGATATTGTCATAGAAGAAGCTAAAATGTATGGAGAGTTAGTTTTAATTATGGATGAGATACACCGCTTGCATAAAGATAAACAAGATTTATTACTACCTCAAATAGAAAGTGGCTTAATTACTTTAATTGGGATGACTACTTCTAACCCATATCATTCTATTAATCCGGCGATTAGAAGTAGATGCCAGCTCTTTGAACTACATGACTTAGATGAAAAAGATATTATAAAAGCTTTGACGCTTGCTATCAAGCACCCTACTTTAGAGGGTATTAAAATCGATAATAAAGCGATTAAACGTATAGCTAAACTTTCTGGTAATGACTTAAGATATGCTTATAATTTATTAGAAATTGCTTATTACTCTACTAATGATGGGGTAATTGATGAGGAAGTTATTACTAATATAAATAGTAGACCTGTTTTTTTCTCAGATAAAAATGGTGATGGTCATTATGACGTTTTATCAGCTTTTCAAAAATCTATTCGTGGTAGTGACGTTGATGCTGCTCTTCACTATTTAGCAAGACTTATTGTTGAGGGTGACTTAGAGTCAATTTATAGAAGAATGAGTGTTATTGCTTATGAAGATATTGGTCTTGCTAATCCAGCTATTGGTCCTAGAGTAGATGCTGCTATTAATGCAGCTGAGCGAGTTGGCTTACCAGAAGCTAGAATACCATTAGGTACAATTGTTACTGAAATGGCCCTATCTCCTAAAAGTAATACTGCCCATGTTGCTTTAGATAATGCTATCAAAGATATCGAAGAGGGCTCAGTTTCCTCTATTCCAAAACACATTAAAACAGACTCGCCTGAATATAAATATCCTCATGACTATAAGGGTAGCTATGTAGTTCAACAATATCTTCCCGATAAATTAAAAGATAAAAAGTATTATCATCCTAAAGATATAGGTTATGAAAAACAAATAAAAGAAATTTATGAAAGATTAGAAAAAATAAAAGAGCAACAATAACTCTTTTATTTTTTATTATATACTTTAATTAGATTAGTATTTATTTACTTCAGTTTTATTTATATATGTTTCAGTACAATCGATAATCCAATCATAATTACCAATACATAATATACCTGTTAGTTCCACTTTACAGCCAGTTTCTTCATATATTTCTCTTTTAGCACCTTCAAAAATTGTTTCATTAAAATCTAGAAGACCAGCAGGTATATTCCACTTTCCATAAACTTTTTCTTGAGCTTCTTGTACAAGTAAAAACTTTCCATCTTTTTCTATAATTCCACCTGTAATTATCACTATAAACCTCCTAAATCACAAATTAATAATAAGCATCTCTATTGCTAAGTCAGGCATTATTTTACCACTTTTTACATTATAATCTAGATAAGCAAGTTTTTCTATAAAGTTAGATATCTCTAGATATGTATAATCATAGATATATTCTTTCATTTTTTTAACTTGGTATGATGAGTTTATTTCTAACTCTTTAGCAATCTCATCATTACTTAGTTTTTTTTCAGCTAATATTTTAATTTGATAAATTAATCTTAATTGTGATGCTAAAAGACCAATAATAGAAGAATTATCTAATTGATATTCTAAAAGTTCTTGATAATCTTTTAAAGCTTTAGCTTTATTTTTTAGTAATAATGATTTAATAAAAGCAAATAAAGCTTCACTAGAGTCCCCTAATTTCTTAACAACTAACTCTTCTACATCTTCTTTACTAATGTCTTTTTCATCTAATTTATATATCATTAATTTATTAGCTTCACTACTTATTTTAGTCATATCATTTTTACATAGTTCTATAATTAAATGAATTGTACTATTATCTATTTTATAATCTTTAAATAAGTTTTTTGTATAAGTAAATGGATCAACTTCTATTAAAATATGAGTTAAGTTTTTTAATTTTAATATACTTTTAGTAATACTTAGACGATTATCTAGTTTTTTACAAGTTAATATTAATAAGATATCAGAAGAAGGATTTTCAATATATTTAAATAATCTAGATAGTTTTTGTTCATTTATATTACTAAATAAATTTTCTATAATAATAATTTTTTTAGGGGTTAAAAAGCTATAAGTATTTAAATCTTCTAAGGCAAGAGATAAATCTTTTTCTTCTAAGTCATAGATACTTTTAAAAGCAATAGTAAAACCTAACTCAGTAATTAAGTTATTTATTTTTTCTTGAATAAGAGTTTTATCAGGACTTTCTAATAAATAGTTATTATTCATTTTCTAAATCCTTTAAAATATCTTTTAGGATATCATCTACTTTAGATATATCTACTCCTCCACCTTGAGCAAAAGTAGGAGATCCTCCTCCATTACCAGATGATTTTAAGGCAGCTTTTTTTACTAAGTCACCAGCGTTAATATTACAATTACTTTTAGCAAGATAACTTATATTTTTATGATGGATAATATTAGCAAAGAAAACAACTCCAGAGCCCATGGCATCTATAACTTGATCGGCAATAGTTTTTAAAATTTTACCGTCTATATCTTCAGTTTTCATAACTAAGACTTTAATTTCTCCTTTATCAATTATATTTTTCATATAAGTATCAATATTAGCTAGAGTTTGTTTTTCTTTTTCATCATAATATTTCTTTTCAAGTAGTCTAACTTCATTTTGGATATATCCTAATTCATTTTTATTAAAGATAATATCACGATAAGTTGTAGGTTTACTGTTATCAATATCAACGTCAAAATCAAGAATAATATTTTCTTTTCCAGCTTGTTTTACAATTTCTTTAGCTTTTAATAGTAATCTCATCATTTCATTATTATATGGCTCAATTACATTAAATAAAATAGCATCAATTTGACCGTTAGTAGCAGCTTCAATTCGGTATGTGTTACTTCCCTTAGACTCAAAGTTATAAATGGCAAACTTCTTTATATCTTGGGTGTTATTAGCATGAGTTCCACCACATAACTCGATAGATTTACCCATTTTAACTACTCTTACAACATCACTATATTTTTCTGAAAATAATGCCATAGCGCCAATTTGTTTAGCTTTTTCTAAGGGCATAACTTCAGTTGAAACAATATGAGCTTTTTCTATTTCTTTATTAACAAATTCTTCTACTTTAACAATTTCTTCATCACTAATTTTTGTAGATGATAAAAAGTCAAATCTAAGACGTTCATCATCTACATATGAACCTGCTTGGACAATATCTTTTGAAATTACTTGTTGAAGAGCATATTGTAAAAGATGAACACTAGAGTGATTAGCTTCTATTTTTCTTCTTCTATCTTTATCTAAAATTAATTCACAGTCATCATTAACATGCATTACTCCATCTAAAAGTTTAACTTTATGAATGTGTTGCCCATTTGGAGCTTTAAAGACATCAACTACACGAGCTTTAAAGTTTTTACCAATAATCATACCAGTATCACTAACTTGTCCACCAGCTTCAGCATAAAAACAAGTTCTTTTTAGAGCAATATAACCATCATGATCTAATTTCTTTTCTAAGTCATCTTTTGAAAATATAGCTAAAACATTACTTTTTAATCTATAAATACCATATACAAATTTAGACTCTTTTTTAAAATCTAATAAGACTTTTTTCTGAGATGCCATTTGAGTTTTAGTCTTAGTATTTTTCTTAGCTAGTTCTCTTTGTTTTTCCATGTAGTAATCAAATTCACGTTTTTCAGTAGTATAGCCTAATTCTTCTAAATATTCTAAAGTTAACTCAAATGGAAAGCCATAAGTATCATATAATTTAAATACTTCTTCACCACTAATTTTAGCACTATCTGAGTTTTTAACTAATTCTTTTAATCTACGTTCCCCAGCATCTAAAGTTTTAATAAATAGTTTTTCTTCATCTAAGACAGCTACTTCTATATCACTTCTTTTTTCTTTTAATACAGGATAAAAACAACTCATTGTATCTACTACGTCAGAGACTAATTTATATAAGAAAGCTCCCTCAATATTAAGATGCTTACCCATACGAATACTTCTTCTTAAAAGTCTTCTTAAAACATAACCTCTACCAACATTTTCAAAACTACCTCCGTCTGCTAGGGCAAAGACAATATTTCTAATGTGATCAGCGATTACTTTAAATTCTTTTTGAGATTGATATAAAATATTAGTTAGTTCTTCAATATGTTTTAAAATAGGTTTAAATAAGTCAGTATCAAAATTACTATCAACATTTTGAAAAATACAACACCATCTTTCAAGACCTGCGCCTGTATCAATATTTTTATGAGGAAGTTCTTTATATTTAGATCTAGGTGTATTTGGCTTAGAGTTAAATTGACTAAAGACAATGTTCCATATTTCTACAAAACGTTCTTGTTCTTCATCATTACTGAATTTAGTAAAAGCATCACCATCTTTATCAAATTTAGCACCACGATCAAAGAAAATCTCAGAGTCAGGTCCACATGGGCCTTCTCCAATTTCCCAAAAGTTTTCTTCTAATTTAACAATATGATCTTTACTAATTCCAACTTCTATCCATTTATTGTATGCATCTATATCATCAGTATAAACAGTAACATATAACAACTCTTTTGGAATAGCAAACCATTCAGGTGAAGTTAATAGTTCATAAGCGTATTCAATAGCTTCTTCTTTAAAGTAATCCCCTATTGAAAAATTACCCATCATTTCAAAAAAAGTTTGATGACGTTTAGTAATACCAACATTTTCAATATCAGTTGTACGAATACATTTTTGAATACTAGTAATTTTTTTACTATCAGGAACAATTGTACCATCAAAATATTTTTTCATAGTAGCTACTCCAGCATCAATCCAAAGTAAGCTGTCATCATTTATAGGTATTAGTGGAGCTGACTCATATATTTTATGATCTTTACTTGCAAAAAAGTCAAGCCACATTTTTCTAATTTCATTACTTGTTAATGTTTTCATAATTTTTCCTCCTGTTTTATAATAGTTAACGCATCATTTTCTAACTTTTCTAAAGTTTCATTAATGATTTTATAGTCGTAATCATCATAGTCATCTAATGCTTTTTCAGTAATATGTTTAGCCTCTTCTTTAGTTAGATCAGTAACTAATTTAGGACGTGTTATATGAATTTTTATAGCTTCAGGATAAGAAGACTTTAATTCATCAAATTCTAAGGGTAAGCGTATATCAGCAATAATTATAATATCATAAAAGTTAGCTAAAACTTCAATATCTTCTTTTACTCTTTGGATAAAGAAAAGAGGTTTATTCATTTTTTCTCTAATAATTTCTGTACCTATTTTTTGAAGCAGGCTACGCGGTTTGGTCTCTTCTTTACCATCCCAATTAAAATAATCTATAGCAAAGTGTTTAATATAATTACTAAGATGCATAATACATGTTTTTTTACCCATCTTTTCATAAGCTTCTTTCATATATAAAGCTAACGTATCTTTCCCATTTCTTGCTTTTCCACCAATTAAATATACTTTCATAACAAGTCTTCCTTTCTTTATACAAATAAAAGACCAAGATTAGGAGGGAACATAAATCCCCGGTACCATCCTAATTTGGTCTTAATTAGATAACGGTCATCCCCTATAAAGCTCCAAAGTAGCTTTCATAAAACATTCTAGTTAATTTTCACCAACCATTAACTCTCTACTAAATAGAATAATTTTATTACTTTTCTTTTTCAACGCTTTATTCACCTTTTATTTTTTGTATTACATTTTGTTTTTCATCAATAAACATGAATATTACTTTTATACAAGCAATCGCTGGTGTTGCAATAATCATACCTATGATACCAAAGAAATGTTGAAAAATCAATAGTCCAGCCATAATTGTTACTGGATGAAGTTTCATCGCATGTCCCATAATTAGAGGTTGATAGAAATTATTTTCTAAAAGTTGAACTACCACAATTGATATAATACAACCTATTCCAACCCATGGAGAAATGGTAAATCCTACAATAACTGCTGGGATAGCACCAATATATGGACCAAAATATGGAATAACGTCAGTTAATGCACAAAATAGCGCAAATACTAGAGGGGATTCTAACCCTGCGATTGTTAAACCAATACTTTGAGTAATAAATACTAAAAACATAATCGAAAATACCCCTGTAACATACCCTCTTAATGAATGATTAAGACGAATAAATAACTCTTTAGCATTATTTCTCCAAGAAGTAGGCATAATATTAATTAATCCCCTACTTACTTTATCAAAGTCATACAACATATAAAAGCCTACCATTAATCCCAATATTACAAACATACCACCACTTACAATACTCATCATAACATTAATTAAAGTATTTGGTAAATTAGTAGTTAAACTATTACCTAAAGTATTCATAGATGTAAATATCTCTTTTTTAATTATTGATAAATCTAACCCCTTAGAATTATTAAATGATCCAATAATATCTGATACAAAAGTCTTTAACTGAGATATAATAGATGGTATTGTATTAACAAAATCTTTAATCTGACTAATAAGTGAAGGTACCATCACTACTAATAAAGTTACAATCAGTCCAATAAAAACTAAATATACTAGAATACACCCTACTAAACGAGGAACTTTCTTTCTTTGTAAAAAACTAACTATTGGATCTAATAACCAAGCTAGGATTAAGCCAATAAATACTGGAGATATAACAATAAGTAGCTCTTTTAATATACTAAAGATATTTAAAGTATTTAATAGATATATAACTAAAGTAATAAGAGCAATAATAGTAATAATAAACCCAATTTTTAAAATTTTATTACTAATAAAAATAACTTGATTTAATCCCTCAACGTCTAAATCTTTATTTGTTTTATTTCTTCTAAACATATTATCGCCACCAGTTTAATTATATCACAAACTACATAAAGTATATCAAGAAATTAATATTTTTAACATACTTTTTAAAACTTAATAGAATTTTATAATTAGATAAGATATAATATAGATGGTGAATATCATGTATGTAATTGATAAAAATATAGAAAAAGAATTAATTATAAAAAAATCTAGGTTTATTACAATACTTTTTAAAATTAATAGTATTGATGAAAGTATTAAACTATTAGAAGAAGTTAAAGTAAAATATCCTAAAGCAAGTCATTATTGTTATTGTTGTATTTTAGATAATTATAAAAAAGTAAGTGATGATAAAGAGCCAAGTAAAACTGCTGGTATGCCTATTTTAAATGTTTTAGAAAAGTTAGAGTTAACTAATATTTTAGCAGTTGTAGTTAGATATTTTGGTGGGATTAAACTAGGTTCTGCTGGATTAATTAGAGCTTATTCTAATAGTGTTAAAACTGCATTAGATGAAGTTAATCTACATAAATTAATACCTGGATATAAATTAACTATCGAGTTCGACTACTCTAGTAAGTTACAAATTGACTATAATTTTAAAAATGCTACTATAGTAAGTAAATCTTTTAAAGATAAAATTACATATGAGGTAATAATTTCTAAAGAAGATTATGATAAACTTAATAAAAAAAATATCCAAATTTGTACTTTAGAACAAACTTGGATTGAAACTAATTAATAAATTTTTTTAGAGACAGTATTTAAATCCTCTTTAGAGATAATATTATATTTTAATTCTAATTGTATAATTTTTTCATTTGTAACTTTGGCATTATCTTTTTCATATTCTTTAGTAAGATTAGTAATATCTATAATACAGTCATCTAATTTACCTAAACTACTAGATAGTAAGAAACTATCATGTAAGATATAATTAATAAATTTTGACTCTTGAAATAAAGCTATATCATGCATAGGAATTTGTAATACTAAAAGCATCATAAATAAAATAACATACCCCTCTAAAGCTCCAACAATAAATCCTCCTATTTTAGATGGAATTGTAAAGATAATTGATAAATCAACTAATTTTTGAATAATACCAGTTAACTTTAAAATTATAGAATAGATTGTAAATAAAATAGATGCGATTAAGATAAAAGCTAATAACTGGTATAAAATAATATTTAGTGAAGCTAACCCATTAAATTTAAAAAATGGTAAGACTTTACATAAGAATAAGCCTAATGAGTCTTTTAAAGAAAAGGCAATAAAATAGATAGCAATTATTCCAATAAACATTACTACTTCTTTTAAAATTCCTCTTTTAAATCCAACTATGGCAGAAGATATTAATAAAAGAATAATTATTATATCAAATAAATTCATAAGATTTCCTCCTATTTTATTATAACCGATTTTTCTAATTTGTGCTATAATATTTTTGAGGTGAAGAAGGAATGAATGTTGTAATAAAAGTTAATGAAGAAGTTGCTCAAAAAATGATTGAATATTATAAAGATAAACGTAGAGATAAAGTCATTCCTTATGTTATTTTTCAAGCCCAAGATGAAGATACAGTTATTACTATGTATGAGTCTTTAAAAGTTATGTTTCAAGGTACTTCAGCTGATGTGGATGCGGCTATGTG
>CANQKU010000023.1 GCA_947624535.1 uncultured Bacilli bacterium | reverse complement strand
GGGGGGGGGGGGTATCATAGATATATAAAATACAAGTAGGTGAGAAAATGAAAAAAAAGTTAAATAAAAATTATATAATTGCATTTACAGTAGGATTAATGGTTAGTAGTATCGGGGTGTATGCAGTAAATTCTTTATCTAGTAGCGAAATAAGTTATGATAATGTTTCTTCTGGAATAGAAGCAGATACTATGCAAGGAGCAATCGATAAATTATATGAAAGAACAAAATCATATAAAGAATACATTCCTAATGATAATCCTAATAGAAATATTATAAAAGCATATGTATATGATGAAGATCAAAATTCTCAAACTTATTGTATAACAGGAAAAGAAGAAAAATGTTTTCCTACGACTTGCTATGATAATAAAAGTAAAAACTCATGTAAGCCTGGAACTATTATTGTGTATAAAGTAAATCAAGATAATGAAGTCAAATTCCATGTCTTACGTGATGAAGGTTCAACAATGATGTTGCAGAGTCAAGAAAATATTGTTCATAATACAGTTTGGTATTTAGGTAATCCTCAGGACAATAGCCAAGGTCCTTTAACTGTATTATCAGAATTAGAAAACGCAGTAGAAAATTGGACGAATGTTAATCCTTTTGATTATTCCATAGGAGATGATCATTCAACATTAGGTTATTCAAGTTGTTATATTGATAGTTGTAAAAAAGGTTATACGTTAAAAAGGACCAATGCGAAGGCTAGAATGATTACTGTTCAAGAAGCAATAGAATTAGGTTGTAAGAGTAATGAATCTTTAACTTGTCCAATATGGATGTCAAATTTTTTATACAATTCTACGGAATATAATGGTACAGATAGTGATACCGATCTAGGTTATTGGGCGATGTCAGCATATCCTGCTTCAACTTTTCAAGCAATTCAAATTACTGTTTGGAGATATATAGATATACATGACTTAACAGTTGATCGTCGAGGTGCCAGAGCAGTAGTAGAAATTTCTAAATAATTATACATACTAATAATAGGACTTGGTATTGAAAGAGTTTGATACTCTTTTTTTTGAATTATTATATGATATAGTGACTTTTTATAAAGAATTTGATACAATAGTTCAAGAAAAAAGAGGAGGTATTTAGATGGAATATGATGTAATTGTAGTTGGTGGTGGACATGCTGGATGTGAAGCTTCTTTAGCAACCTCTAGACTTGGTCACAAGACTTTATTAATTACTGGAAATATAAATAATATTGCTGATATGCCGTGTAATCCATCTATAGGTGGACCTGCTAAGGGAATTGTTGTAAGAGAAATAGATGCTTTAGGAGGTGAAATGGGTAAAAATGCGGATAAAGCTGCTATACAAGTAAAAATGTTAAATACTAAAAAAGGCCCTGCTGTACAAGCCTTAAGAGCTCAAGAAGATAAAAATATTTATCCTAAAGAAATGTTAAAAACTTTAAAAATGGAAAAAAACTTAGATATAAAAGAAGCTTTGGTAGAGCATTTAATTGTTAATGATAATAAGATTAATGGAGTTGTCTTAGAAAATAATGAAAAAATATATTCTAAAGCTGTTATTTTAACAACTGGTACATATCTAAAGAGTTCTATTTTAGTAGGTTCCTCTAAAAATCCAGGAGGACCTCATGGAGAGCGAGAGTCTAAATTTTTATCTAATGACTTAAAAGAGTTAGGTTTTCATATTATGAGATTAAAAACTGGAACCCCACCTAGAATTGATAAACAAAGTATTAATTATGACATGGTATCAAAAGAAGTTGGTGATGATAAAGAGTATACATTTTCATTTACTAATAAAGCTTATTATGACTATAAAAATCAAACACCATGTCACCTAGTATATACTAATGAAAAAACTCATGAAATTATTAAAAATCATTTATCTGAGTCATCTATGTATGGGGGTTATGTAGAAGGAATTGGTCCTAGATATTGTCCTTCTATTGAAGATAAAGTTGTAAGATTTTCGGATAGGCCTCGTCATCAATTATTTTTAGAACCTGAAAGTAATGTCTCAGATGATCCTAATTATGGAAATACTATATATATTCAAGGTTTTTCTACTAGTATGCCTGAAGAAATTCAAGAACAAATGGTCCATAGTTTGACTGGGTTAGAAACTGCTAAATTTATAAAGTATGCTTATGCGATTGAATATGATGCGATTGATCCAATCCAATTAAAAAGATCATTAGAGACAAAATTAGTTGAAAATTTATTTACAGCTGGACAAATTAATGGTACAAGTGGCTATGAAGAAGCTGCAGGACAAGGACTAATCGCAGGAATTAATGCCAGTTTAAAACTAGAAAATAAAGAACCACTAATCTTAAAAAGAAATGAAGCTTATATTGGAGTATTAATAGATGACTTAGTAACTAAAGGTGTTAAAGATCCATATCGTCTTCTAACCTCACGTGCAGAATATCGTCTTTTACTTAGACATGATAATGCTGATATAAGACTTAGAAAATATGGTCACCAAGTAGGGTTAATTAATGATGAAGATTATCTTGCATTTCTTAATAAATTAGCAAATATTGAAGAAGTATACAGTAAATTAAAAGAAACTAGAATTACTCCGCAAAAAGCTACTAATGAATATTTAGAAAATGTAGGTAGTAGTCCCTTAAAAGATGGTATTAGTCTTTATGACTTATTAAAAAGACCAGAGATTTCTATGGAACATATTAAACATTTTATTGACCTAGACTATGACCAAGATACCTTAACTCAAGTAGAGATTAATATTCGTTATGAGGGTTATATTAAAAAAGCTAATAAAGATGCAAATAAAATGTTAGAGTTAGAACAAAGAAAAATACCAGAAGATATTTGTTATGAGGATATTCCTAATATTGCCAGTGAAGCTAAACAAAAGTTAAGTGAAGTAAGACCAACTTCTATTGGACAAGCCTTGCGAATTAGTGGTGTAAATCCTGCTGATATTTCAATTTTAATGGTATATTTAAAAAGAAGAGGTAAACATGACTAAAGATGAATTTATAGAAGCAGTAAAAGAGTTAGGTATTTCTTTAGATGAAGATAAGCTAAACTTATTAGAAAAATTCTATCAAATATTAATAGAAGAAAATAAAAAAATTAATCTAACTAGAATTACAGGTAAAGAAGAAGTATATTTAAAACATTTTTATGATAGTTTAACACTTATTAAAGCTATTAATCTAGAACAAGTTGAAACACTTTGTGATGTAGGTACAGGAGCAGGTTTTCCAGGTATAGTTTTAAAAATTGTTTATCCTCATTTAAAAGTAACATTAATTGACTCTTTATTAAAACGAGTAAATTATTTAAATGATGTGATAAGAAAGTTAAATTTAAAAAATATAAAAGCAATTCATATTAGAGGGGAATTTTATAAAGCACAATTTGACGTAGTTACTTCTAGAGCTGTTGCTAATTTAAAAAAGTTATTAGATTATACTATGCATTTAGTTAAAAAAGATGGTATGTTTATAGCCATGAAAGCTAATGTAGATGAAGAATTGAAAGATTTAAATTTAGTTAAATATCATGGAGAAATTTCAAAAATTCATAAATTTTTATTACCAAAAGAAAATAGTGTTCGCTCACTTGTAGTTATTAGAAAAATCTAATAACTTTTTCTTTTGGTGAATTGCCAAAAATAAAAGAACGTGTTATAATCTATAATAGGGTAAAAGAATAAGGAGGGATAGCTATGCAATCTAATAATGAAGAAGTAGTATATTTATATTTAGATGATATTATTCCAAATCGTTTTCAACCAAGAGAAGTATTTGATGAAAAACCACTAAAGGAATTAGCTGTTTCTATTAAAGAACATGGGGTAATTCAACCAATTATTGTAAGAAAAGTTAACGATAAATATGAAATAATCGCAGGAGAGAGAAGATATAAAGCTTCAGCTTTAGCTGGGCTTACTAAGATACCTGCAATTATTAGAGATTTAGATGATAAAGAATCTTCTAAAGTAGCACTTTTAGAAAATTTACAAAGAAAAAATTTAAATCCAATCGAAGAAGCTAAAACTTATCAAAAAATATTAGAACTTGATGAAATGACTCAAGAAGATTTAGCTAAAACCATGGGTAAAAGTCAATCAGCAGTTGCTAATAAATTGCGTCTTTTGTCATTACCTGAAGAAGTTAAAGATGCTTTAATGAAAGATAAAATATCAGAACGACATGCTAGAGCTCTATTAAATTTAGAAGATGCTAAAGAACAAACTGACTTATTAAAAGAAATTATTGATAATAAAATGACGGTGAAACAAGTAGAAGAAAAAATTAAGGGCGTACCAAGTAATAATGTAGAAGAGTTAGAACAAACTGAAATGCAGAATGCCCAAAAAATTCCAGGACAAGATCAATATATTGCCAATAGTCCCTTAATCCCTAGTTTTTTAACTAATCGAGAAGAAACTAAAAATGAACCTATTTTAATTACTCCAGGAGGAGAAAACGCTATGCAATTATCTAACGAAAATTCTACTCCAAGTATGGCTAATAGTGAAAGTGAGCAAGATGCGTCTGATACAAATAAATTTATTAACTTTGGAGAAATTGATGACTCAGAAGATGAGAGTGAAGAGTTAACTGATGACTTAGAAGATACAAACGAAGAAATTAACTTTGGACCAACTCTTCCAACAACAAATACAATTGACTTACAACAAATTAAAGCTAATGCAGAAGATATTTCAAGTATCAATACGGATAATCCATCTAATGCTAATTTAGATAATCTATTACAAATTAATACCCCATCAATAAATTTAGTAAATGAAGGAGAGTCTTCACCTAATCAAGGTTTTAAATTCTTCTCACCTGCCCAAGAAGCTTTAGAAAACAGTGAGAAAGTTGAAGAACCTAGTGTAAATGACTATTTTCAAGCTCCTGAATTAATTCATGTAGATCTACCTCCAGAAGTTAATCAAAACTCTCCTACAAATAGTGTTAACTTAAGTAGTATTGATGCTAATTTAGAAGTAAATAATCATGAAAAAGAAGATAATCCTAATGACTTATTAAATGACTATATTAATAAAATAAGAGATTTAGTAAAAGAAATAGAACAAAAAGGCTTGAAAGTTGATTTAGATGAATTAAGCTTA
Source organism: uncultured Bacilli bacterium (assembly GCA_947624535.1). Lineage (GTDB taxonomy): Bacteria > Bacillota_I > Bacilli_A > RF39 > UBA660 > UMGS995. Next base: position 7,462 of record CANQKU010000023.1, on the reverse strand, counting down.
GAAAAATCTTATCAAGTAATTATTAAAATAGAAAAATAGATAAGTAGATAAATTTCTACTTTTTTTTCTAAAAAATATTTTAAAACTTTTAGATATTTGATACAATATATTAAGTAAAAAAGGAGTAGTGAAAGTTATGGGAAAGATCATTTCGTTAGTTAATCAAAAAGGTGGAGTAGGAAAAACAACGACTAGTATTAATCTTTCCGCTTCACTTGCTGCTTTAGGTAAAAGTGTTTTATTAATTGACTTAGATCCGCAAGGTAATACTACAACTGGAGTAGGTATTAATAAAGCAGATATAGAAAAAAGTATATATGATGTTTTAACTAATATGTGTACAATAGAAGAAGCTATAATTAAGACAAAATATAAAAACTTATATGTTATTCCTGCGACTATTAATTTAGCAGGATTAGATATAGAATTATTTGAAAAAAGTCGAAATGATGACACATTTTCTAAAGGAAATCAATTAAAAGAACATTTGGGGTCAGTAACTTCACGTTTTGACTTTATTATAATTGATTGTCCTCCATCACTTGGTGTAATTACTACTAATGCCTTAACAGCATCTAATTCGGTAATTATTCCTGTACAATGTGAATTTTTTGCCTTAGAGGGAATTATGCAACTATTAAATACAATTATGATAACTCAAAAGTCATTAAATCCAAACTTAGATATAGAGGGTGTTTTATTAACTATGTTAGACTCTAGAACTAATTTAGGATTTGAAGTAGTTGATGATATTAGAAAGTTTTTCAAAGAAAGAGTCTACAATACAATTATTCCTAGATTAATAAGACTAACTGAAGCTCCATCTCATGGAGAACCAATTATAGCATATGATCCTAAAAGTAGGGGATCTGAAGCATATTTAAATTTAGCTAAGGAAGTGATTGAAAGAAATGGATAATAATAATGGAATAAAAAGAAGAGCTTTAGGAAAAGGTTTAGAAGAGTTATTCTTTAATGAACCTATGAACTATGATAAGATTGAAGAAAAAATAATTACCTCAACTCCAAAAGAACAAATTCAAAAAATTTCTTTAGATGAGTTAAGAAGTAATCCATATCAACCTAGACAAAATTTTGATAAACAAGCTTTAGAAGAGTTAGCATCATCAATAAAAGAACATGGAGTATTTCAACCTATTATTGTTAAAAAAAGTATTAAAGGTTATGAAATAATTGCAGGTGAGCGAAGAGTAAAAGCTTCTAAACTAGCTGGTCTAAAAGAAATTCCTGCTATTGTTAGAGACTTCAGTGATAGTGAAATGATGGAGATTGCACTCCTAGAAAATTTACAAAGAGAAAATTTGAATTCCATTGAAGAAGCTACAGCTTATCAAAAACTAATTAGTAATTTAAATTTAACCCAAGAAAAACTAGCCCTTCGTTTAGGTAAAAGTAGAAGCCATATTACTAATATGTTAGGACTTTTAGATCTACCTAGTTCAATTCAAAAACTAATTAGTGAGAAAAAACTAACGATGGGTCATGCTAGAGTCTTAAGTAAGTTAGAAGATGAAAAACAAATTAACGACTTAGCTTTAAAAATTATTGATGAGGGACTAAGTGTTAGACAAATAGAAGAAATAACTTCTAGTGAAAAAAACTTTGAAAGAAAAAATAAAATTACTAGAAGTCATGAAAAAAAATCTAGTGAATATGAATATTTAGAAGAAAAACTAAAAGAAAAACTAGGTACAAAAGTAAAGATTAAAACTAATAAATTAGAAATATCATTTACCAATACAAATGACTTAAATAGATTATTAGAAATCATGAATTTAGATAAATAAAGAAGGTGTTAAGATGGTACTACTAGATCAATTTAAAATTGATATTGGACTAGTAATAAAACCATTACTATATATAATAATAGGTTTTATTACATATATAATTATCAAAAATACTCTAAATCATGCTGAAAAAAAGAGTAGTATCAATAAAAAGCATCATCAAAAAAGATTAACTACTATTAATATATTAGTTCAAAACATAATTAAATATATAATTATAATCTTTGTTGTAATAGCCATATTATCTACTTTTGGAATTAATGTAAAATCTATCCTAGCAGGTATAGGAATTACAGCTGCTATATTAGGACTTGCTTTCCAAGATATAGCTAAAGACTTTTTAGCAGGTATTTCCATAGTATTAGAAGATCAATTTGAAATAGGAGATACTATTCAAATAGGTGAATTTATGGGAGAAGTTGTCTCTTTTGGACTTAGAACTACTAGAATAAAAGATTATAAAGGTGCTACTAAAATAATAGCTAATCATACTATAACTGAGTTAATTAATTATAATTTATATAATAATTTAGCTATTGTAGATATATCTATTGACTATTCAGAAGATTTAGATAAAGTTGAGAAAGTATTAAAAGAAATGGCTGAGGATGAATTAATAAAAATACCTAAAGCTAAAGGTAAAATCCAAGTATTAGGTATTCATGAGTTAGACTCATCTAGTATAGTTTATCGTCTTGCTGTAGAAGTTAATCGGGCTGAATATAAAGAAGCTGAAAGAGTATTAAGAAAAGAAGTAGTAAAAACTTTAACAAAAGCTAATATAAAAATACCTTATCAACAAATTGAGGTGCATAATGGAAATAAATAAATATCAATTAGGAACTAAAGTAATTATGAAAAAACCCCATCCTTGTGGTGCTAATATTTGGGAAATTATTCGTCTAGGAGCAGATATTAAAATTAAATGTTTAAACTGTAATAGAACTTTATTTATGCCTAGAATAGAATTTAATAAAAAAATAAAAAAAATAATAACGGAAGAGGGTAAAGAAAAGTGAGAGATAGAAAAAAACTAAGACTCAAAAAATTTTATTTTCATCCTATAACAATATTTATAGTATTAAGTATTGTCGTAGTATTATGTAGTTTTATTTTATCAAAAGTAGAAATGCAAGCTACATATAATACCATAAATGCTAATAATCAGGAATTAGAAGCACAAATTATAGCTGTAGAAAATCTACTTAGTTTTGATGGAATGAAATTTATTATAAGTAATGCTTTAACTAACTTTATTAGTTTTACCCCACTAGGAATGTTATTAATCTCTTTAATAGGTATATCTATAGCAGAAGCTACGGGATTTATTGAAGTTTTTTCTAAAAAATATCTTAGAAAATTAAATCATACTAAATTAACATTTATAGTTTTATTTATAGCAACCATCTCTTCATTAATTAATGAAATAGGTTATGCTATCTTAATTCCATTAGTAGCAATGATGTATGCATCAATTGGAAGAAATCCATTAACTGGTATCGTGACAGCATTTTGTGGAGTTGCTTTTGGCTATGGAGTATCATTGTTTGTTGGATCTACCGAAGTTGCCTTAATGGATACTACTAGACTTGCTGCTTTATTAATAGATAATAATATTCATATAAGCTTAACTTCAAACCTATTCTTTATAATAGGAGCATCTATTATCTTAACAATAGTAGGAACTATAATAATAGAAAAAATAATAAGTCCAAGACTTGGAAAATATAAAGAACATGAAGACGTTAGTAAAACAGAAGAACTTAGAATTATAGACTTAGAAGAAGAGCAACAACATAAAATAGAAAGAGAACGTCATGAAAAAAGAGGTTTAAAATTTGCACTTATTACATTTATTGTAGTTATTTTAGTATTTATCTACATGGTAATACCAAACTTACCTAACTCTGGATTATTACTAGATATGAAAGAGACAACTTATTTAAATCAAATCTTTGGACCAAATTCATACTTCCAAGATGGATTTGCTTATATGACCTCATTATTATTCTTATTCGTAGGTATTGCCTATGGAATAGGAGCTAAAACTATAAAAAATGATAGAGATATCTTAGAAAAAGCAGGTAATTATTTCTCTAAAATAGGTAATATATTAATACTAATTTTCGTTGTTGCTCAATTTATCGCAATCTTTAAACAAACAAATATTGGAACAATTATTACAGCTTGGTGTGCTAACCTTATAAATTATTTAGATTTCAGTGGTATACCATTAATTATCTTATCACTAATCTTAATCTCAATTGCTAACTTATTTTTAACAACCCCCGCAGCTAAATGGAGCATCTTTGCCCCAGTTATTGTACCTATGTTTATGCAATCAAATATCTCAGCTCAATTTGCACAAATCGTAATGAGAGTAGGAGATTCGATGACAAACGGAATTACACCCTTACTAGCATGTTTTGTTATCTACATAGGATATTTAAATATTTATAACTTCGATAAAACAAAAGCTATAACAATATCAAGAGCAATTAAACTAGTATCACCATACTGCGCTATTATTTATGCAACATGGATACTACTAATTATAGGTTGGTATATCCTAGGATTACCAATAGGACCAGGCGTAGGTCCAACCATATAGAAAGAGACTAAATTTCTTTCTTTTTTCTTGATATCAAAAATAAATTTTATTATAATACAAAAAAGGAGACTAATTTATGGAAGTTTATGTAAGTGATAAATTTAATATTAGGACAATAGAAGAAAAAGATATAAAAAATATTTTAACACTATATAATCAGGAATTAACAACTTGTAATTGTCTAAATACCAATTTATATAATGGATTAGAAGAAATGGCAACTATATTAGATACTATAACCCATAATAATAATGAAAAATACCAACTACTAATTTTAGAAGATTACTATAAACTTATAGGTTTTACCTTAATTCGTAAATCAGTTAAAGACCTATATAATATAGATTTTATAACTATAGAAAAACAAAAAAGAAACCAAGGATATGGGACTATACTATTAGATGTAATAAAAGAATTAGCTATAGAAGATAAAAGTCGTTTAAAAACATATACATATATGGGAGATTTTTTTGAACATAATGGCTTTTATAAAAAATCTATGTGTGCTATAGACTATACTTATATGCAAGATATGGAAAAATATCGACCAGTTTTAAAATATCCAATAGTAAATAAAATCTTTGGATATGATGAATATTCTAGTGAAAAAGTTAAAACACTAACTAAATAGTTAAAGAAAAGAGGAATAAAGATGAGTTTAACAGCAGGAATTGTAGGACTTCCTAATGTAGGAAAATCAACCTTATTTAATGCAATTACAAATCAAAAAATATTAGCAGAAAACTATCCATTTGCCACCATAGAACCTAATGTAGGAATTGTTACTGTACCAGATGAGAGAATGAATAAACTAAAAGAAATGTATGAACCAAATAAATTTATACCAACAGCCTATGAATTTACAGATATAGCAGGATTAGTAAAAGGAGCATCTAAAGGAGAAGGACTAGGTAATAAATTTTTATCACATATTAGAGAAGTAGATGCTATAGTAGAAGTAGTAAGATGCTTTGAAAACTCAAATATTATCCATGTAGATGGTGAAGTTAATCCAATTAGAGATATAGAAACAATTAACTTAGAACTAGCTATCGCTGACTTAGAAATTATTAATAATCGTTTAGAAAGAGTATCTAAAAAAGCAAGAACTACTAAAGATAAAGATGCAATCTTAGAAGTAGAAGCTTTAGAAAAAGCTAAATGTTCATTAGAAGAAAATATTCCATTAAGACAAGTAGATTTTACTAAAGAAGAAAAAAAAGCTCTAAAGTCATATAGTTTTCTAACAATTAAACCAATTATATATCTTGCTAATATAGAAGAAAAAGAAATAGGTAGTGAAGATAATAATTATGTTAAACAAGTAAAAGAATATGCTAAAAATGAATGTACGCAAGTAATTAGTTTATGTGCTAAAACTGAAGAAGAATTAAGTGAATTATCTAGTGAAGATAAACAAGTTATGTTAGAAGCTTTAGGATTAGAAAAATCAGGATTAGAACAACTAATTAAAGCAACTTATGATATCTTAGGACTTGCTACATACTTTACTGTTGGAAAAGATGAAGTACGTGCTTGGACATTTAAAAAAGGAATGAATGCTAAAGAATGTGCAGGGATTATTCATACTGACTTTGAAAAAGGATTTATTAAAGCAGAAGTTATATCATATAATGACTTAATAGAGTGTGGAACTGAATTAAAAGTAAAAGAAGCAGGAAAAGCAAGGCTTGAAGGAAAAGATTATCTAATGCAAGATGGAGATATTTGTCATTTTAGATTTAATGTATAGACTAAAAAAAACAATTTACAAAAATAGAAACTTTTGTTATAATACATACGAGTATTAAGAAATACTCCTTACTCTAAATAGAGTCGTAAGTCCAAAAGGAGGTGTGTTAGATGAACAAATATGAAATTATGTTTATCGTTAAACCAGATATGGAAGAAGGAGAAATCAAAAAAACTGCTGAAGCCATGAAAAAGGTATTAACTGATAAAAAGGCTAAAGTAGCCTTAGAAAAAGCAATGGGTCAAAAAGAACTTGCTTATGAAATGAATAAGTTTAAAACAGGATATTATTTCTTATTTGTAGTAGAAGCTGATGCTAAAGCTATAGATGAATTTAATCGCGTTGCTAGAATTAATGAAAAGCTACTTCGTCATTTAGTTGTTCGAGTAGAAGATTAATAAAAGAGAGGTATTATCATGAATAAAGTTTTTTTAATTGGAAGATTAACAAGAGATCCAGAACTTAGATATACAGGAAGTAATGTAGCAGTAGCATCTTTTACAATTGCTGTAAATAGAACTTTCACTAATCAATCAGGAGAAAGAGAAGCTGACTTCATTAGTGTTGTAGTTTGGAGAAAACAAGCTGAAAATGTTAAAAACTATCTATCACAAGGTAGCCAAGTAGCAATCGATGGTAGAATTCAAACTAGAACTTATGATGACAATGAGGGTAAAAGACGTTATGTTACTGAAGTAGTCGCAGACAATGTAGAGTTCTTAGGTGGAAAAAATCCAAATAATAATAGTAGTAATACTAATAATCAAGCACCTAGAGAAACACAACCTACTTCTGAACCAACTCCATATGACTTTGGAGATAATGAAGAAGTAAAGGGAACTGATATTGAAAATAATCCATTCGCTGACTTTGGATCAAGTATTGAAATAAGTGATGATGAATTACCATTCTAAAAAGGAGGATGAATATGGCAGAGTTTTATCGTAAAAAAAGAAAAGTTTGTATGATGTGTACAGGTAAAACAGTTGACTATAAAAGCCCTGAAACATTAAAAAGATATATTAATGAAAAGGGAAAAATTTTACCAAGACGTGTAACTGGAAATTGTGCTCGTCATCAAAGAGTAATTGCAAGAGAAATTAAAAGAGCTCGTGCAATTGGATTATTACCATATACAGGTTAATATTAAATATCAAAAGCAACTTACAAATAGTTGTTTTTTTCTTTGTAAAAATCTACCACTATCTACCACATGGCGGTAGATAAAAAATAACAAATAGATTTTTTTGTGAATAAAATTTTTCTTGACAAAAGTCCTGGGGGGGGGGG
>CANQKU010000022.1 GCA_947624535.1 uncultured Bacilli bacterium | reverse complement strand
TAAAAAATCTTTCTTATTCATAATATCGCCTCCCCTCATTTATGAAGTTTGGCAATCACCCAACTATTAAATGTTCCTGTAAAAATTATAACAAACATTTGTTCTTTGAACAATAAATATTTTAAAAAAGAACAATTATTTTTTTATCCTCCTACTTTCTTTCTAAATATTAGATATAGTTTGTATAATTGATAACTAAATTGATGAATTTACTAATTGGTATTATACATGTATAATAGTTTTATAAACAAATGATTGGAGATGATAATATGAGTGAAAATCTAAACTCTTTTAGATCTATATTAACCTATATTAATTCTTTAGAAACTGAAGATCAAATCAATGAATTTGTATTATCTAGACTTGAAGAATTAGAAAAAAATTCTATAAAAAGAACAATAGAAAAAAATAATAATGGTCGTTTAATAGGTACAATTACAGAAGGTTATATTAGTTCAAATAGTCCTATTATTTCATCTTATATTGTTGATCCATTTTATATGAATGATAAAACCTTATATACTAATTTTATAAAATCTATTAGAGGTAAAAATTTTGATAATCCCCTACAATTATTTCACTCTCTACAAAATTTTACCGTAGATCTTTTTGGATTTAGAGGAAATCAGTCTATTAGAGAAAGTATATATCTAAATAAGAAAAACAAAATATCAATTGCGGATTTTTATGGAAATAATTCAGCTTTATGTACTGAAAGAAGTGCTACTGTACAAAACTTGGCTGAATTTTGTGGCATAAAAAGTTACTTAGTATTTGGTAAGTTAAGTTTTGATGGAAAAGAAAGTGAACATGCATATAATATATTTCAAATGAAAGATAAAACATTAATATTATATGATGCTACAAATCCAGTTACTCTTAACTCAGGCTATGTACCAGCTTATTCAATTATTGGTAAAGAAGATATTTCTAATATAGAAACATTACAATTTGACTTTAAATATCTTAGTAAAGTTTATAATCAACCTATTAATGAACAAGAAGCTCTTGATAGAACTTATATTACATGCAATTTCTATTTAAAAAATAATAAGTCAAAATAAAAATACAGGTTAATAACTTGTATTTTATTTATTTTTAGTTAATGTTTTAGCTTTATCATGACCTAAATTTAAATCTACTTGTTGCACTGCTTCTAAATTTGAAAAATATAAATCAATTTTCTTTTGACATAAATCTTTTTGAATATTTCCTTGTTCTTCTTTTACTTGATTAATTATTTTTTGTTGTTCATTAGCATCTAATTTTTTAAATTCAGTATAATCAATTGGTAAAATTTGTTCTATTTTTTTAATAAGTAGATCTTTATAAGTTTTATTATCACAACTTTTTGCCATCATTAATTCTTGATCATTTTGTTTTCTTAAACAGTCATCATATTTTTCTCTATTAGCTAAATATACCTTAGCATTAGCTACTGAATTTTCATCTAAATTTAATTTTTTATTTTCTTCTACTTTTTCTTGGCACATGATACTACCAACTTTTTCTATTTGTTTTTCTAATTGTAATTCAATATCTTCATCAGCATAATAATTTTCAATAAATTGTGGTAGTTTATCTTCTCCTAGTTCATTATTTAAATAATTAAATACTGTTTTATTTTTTTTATTTTTATTAAAGTCATAAACAAAAGAAGCTAAAGCGCCAATACCACCTGGTGCTAGTAATTCAAATAAGCCCATCTCTAATGGTCCATTAGTAAAATAAACACCAATTATCGTTCCAATAGATAACATAATACCTAGCGTAAATCCTACTAATCCATCGGAAAGATAATTAAGTATTTGACTTTTATCTCTTATCTTCATAAATTTTGTTGCTAAAAAATTTTGAGTTGAAATTGTCTCTAGTTTTTTTGCTTCTTTTTCAAAGTCATTATAATTATCAAAAGAAGATTTTTCTAAATCTCCATTACTAAGATGATCAAAAAACTTCTCTAGAGCTTTATTTTTATTACTTAGTTTTTCTTTTTCTAATTCATATCTAGTATTTTCTTCTAACAAATCTTCTTCTTTTTCTGCTTCACTTATTTCTTTTAAACTTTGTCTATATTTTCTCTTTTTATATAATCCTTTTTGACATATAATTGCACCTAAGATTGAAGTAGTCATAAATAACGGGTGAATTAACTCTACAGGGATTATACCAAATTTAGCAATTACTGGAGAAGTAAATAAAGATAAAAGCCAAAACATGGATAAAAATCCAAAACTAAACGTTAATTTTGTTTCAGGTAAATTATTATAAGTAACCCATATTTTATTATCTAAATCATCTATTTTTTTCTTATTTTCTTCATATTCATTAGATAATTTTTCTAATATTTCATCATCCATTTAATATATCTCCTAACCTTAATCTATATTAAAATCTAAATATACATAATTATCCATATTATAAGATAAATTTTTATTAATCATATTATTAGCTAACTTACAACATTTAGAAATTCTTTCTCCATTTACTAATGGATCAATATATCTAACTTTAGCTCCATGATGAACATAATAAAAATTATTTGGTATTTCTTTAGATACTTTTATTTTTTTAGCATTTTTCCATAATAAAAATATATCTTTATACTTAGAATTTTCTATAATTTTTATTATTTCTTTTTCTTTTAATTTATATAAATCTCCCTTAGTAATTTTTTCATCATCACTTAATCTTTTTAAAATATCAGCAATAAATTGCATCGAATATCTTGTTTTATCTTCTCTATATATAATTGATAATTTAGTAGTAATTTTTACAAAATTTCTTGCTACACTTTTAGTTTTAAAGCCTAGTTCTAATATATTTTCTTCATTTGTTTGAATTTCTATATCATTATATATTTCTTTAATACTTTTTAAATCAGATAATTCATAAGTAAGTAAAGCATTAGATAGTGAATATTCTAATCTATCAGCAGACAACTTTGGTGTGTCATTATCTGCTATAGGATAAAGATGATAGTTATCGACTTCTTCTAATTTAATATTATCTTTTTCTAATAAAGTCATAATCTTTTTTGAATTTTTAATAATTTCGGTTGTTAAATCTTCAATTGACTCTTGATCCATATAGTCGCCATTTAAAAAATCAATACAATGTTTAAAAGCAGGAGTTGCTATATCATGAAATAGTCCTGCTAAGGTTTGTTTTTTATCATGAGTAAAATGCCATATAATTAAGGCAACCCCAATAGAATGATCTAAATTAGAATAGAAAAATTTACTCTCAAATAAGTTAGAATATATTGTACCGCAAGTTAGACTAATATATTGTTGAAATAATAATTCTTTAGTATCTATATATTTATTTAGCCACTTTGGATAATCTTTTTCTAAAATCTCAAAATAGTCTTTTATCTTTTTATTAAGATTATCATAATACTTACTCATAAATACACTTCCTACTTAACAAGTATAACAAAATTTAGATTAGTTGTAAAATAACTACGAAGTGTTAAAAACTATTTACTAATTGTTTTTACTTTTACTTTGTTATTAGAATTTTCTAATCCTAATATTATCGCACCATGTCTATCTAAATCTTCTGGTATGTTTTGAATTTTATTATTAGAAAGATCAACACGGTCTAGATTAGGTAGGTAAGATATTGGTGTAGGATCTATAATTAAGTTAGAACTTAAATCTAAATACTCTAAGTTATATAAATATGATAAGTCTGAGATATTTGTTATTTGATTATCTGATATTTGTAAATCTTTTAAATTAGTAAGATTAGATATACCATATAAATTTGAAATTTGATTATGATCTAGGTACATACTATCAACTAAAGTAAAGTTTCTTAAGCTATAAATTTTTTCAATTTTATTTCTTTTTAGACATATACTTTTTAAAGTTTCTTGACACTTAGCATTTTCTAAGAAAGAAATATCTTCTAAGTTCATATTAGTTAAAGATAAATATTTTAATTTTTTAGATGCAATAACTTCTTCAAATAATTTTCTTGTCTCATCGCTATATTTTTCTAAATTAACTTGATCAATCATTACTACTTCTAAATTATCACCAACACTAGTATTTAGTTTATTCATAATACTAATAAAGTCTTCTTCAGTTTGATGCTCGTTAATTTCAAGCATTCCTATTCCATCGTAATAAGAAGTTACTACAACACCTGGTAATTTTTCAAAGAAGTTTTCATTTTCTTGAATTTGAGCATAAACTTCTTGTCCATTTTTATTTGCTTTTATTTGTTTACTTGAACATCCTGATAATGTAAGTGCCATCGCTAGTGATATAGCTGGCAATGAATATTTCATTTTCATATAGTTAGTCCCTTTCCTTGCTAAAATATTATACAAAAAAACTAGAAAAATTCAAGTTTTTTTAATTTTCTAATTCTTTTTCTATATTTTTTATTTCTTTTTTAGTAATATATTTTTTTAATTTATAATTTTTTGGTAAAATTTGAATTAATATTTTTCTTGAAGTAACCTCATTTTTATAATACTTTTTAAATAGAGCATTTTTTTTCTTAAGAAGAATTGGTCCAAAGAAATAATCTTTTTTTGTATAAAACTTTCTACCTCTTATAAATTTTATAATTTGATAGATAATTTTTCCATCTTCTACTAAGACTTCTTCTTCTATTTTAAATCCAATATGAGTAAAAAAACGTCTTACGTCTTCTTGATGATTATTGCTAGATATAATAACTTCTTTAACGTTTTTTATTTTACTTAGTTGATATTTAAAAATACCTATAATACTTAATCCACCCATACCTGATATTATAATGGTATCAATATCACTAGTATAAATATCTAATCCATTTCCTAATCTAAGTTCTATTTCATCTTCTAAATTATAGAATTTAATATTTTCTTTGGCTTTAGCAAGTGGTCCTTCTTTATTATCTGAGGCAATTGATTTTTTGACTAATTTATTTTTTACTAAATAAATGTCTAACAAAGCATGATCACAACCGATATCTAAACAAATTGAGTTAGGATCTACTAACTTGGCAACTTGTTTTAATCGTTCATTAATTTTCATTAGTCTGTTAAAAAGTCCTTTAATTTTCTACTTCTAGATGGGTGTCTTAATTTACGAAGAGCTTTAGCTTCAATTTGTCTAATACGTTCACGAGTAACTCCAAAAATTTGACCAACTTCTTCTAAGGTTCTACATTGTCCATCATCTAGACCAAAACGTAGTCTTAAGACTTTTTCTTCACGATCAGTTAAGGTTAATAAAACACCTGCTAATTCTTCTTTTAACATTTCAACAGTAGTATATTCTTCTGGTCCTAAAGTTCGTTCATCTGGAACAAAATCTCCTAAGTGTGAGTCTTCTTCTTCACCAATTGGTGTTTCTAAAGAAACTGGATCTTGACTAATTTTATAAACTTCTCTTACTTTTTCAATTGTAATTCCTAACTTTTCAGCAATTTCTTCATCAGTTGGCTCACGATTTAACTCTTGGGTTAACTGTCTTTGAACACGAGCTAATTTATTGATTGTTTCTACCATATGTACTGGAACACGAATTGTTCTAGCTTGATCGGCGATAGCTCTAGTTATAGCTTGTCTAATCCACCATGTAGCATATGTTGAAAATTTATAACCCTTAGTTGGATCAAATTTATCTACAGCTTTCATTAATCCAATATTACCCTCTTGAATTAAATCTAAAAATAACATTCCACGTCCTACATATCTTTTAGCAATACTAACAACTAAACGTAGGTTAGACTCAGCTAATAAACGTTTAGCTTCTTCATCACCTGCTTCAGCACGTTTAGCATACTCAAACTCTTCATCAGAAGTTAATAAGTTAATACGTCCTATTTCTTTTAAATACATTCTTACTGGATCATTAATTTTAATATCTTTAGACATTGTTATATCTTCTACTTTAACATTTTCAGTAATCTCTTCACCAGATGCATCATCACTACCATCTTCTGAGACAATATCTATCTCTTCTTCAGTTAAAGCATTATATAACTCATCTAATGAGTCACTATCAATTTCTAACCCCTTCAATTCATCCGCTAGTTGTTCATAAGTAATATAACCTTGTTTCTTACCTACTGTAATTAATTTTTTCTTTCTTTCTTCTAGTGTTTTAATTTCTCCAACCATGTCTTTTTTTCTCCTAACCTCAATTTTCTAATTTGCTCTGCGATTTTTGCCTGTTCTAAGCAATCAGACTCTTCTTTCATTAACTTTTCCAACCTCTTTATCTCTTGGCTCAACCTATAATCTTCAATTACTTTAAAATAAGCATACAAATCATCTTCATTCCAGTCTTCTTTATAATTACTGGAAACAATTTCATTTAAATATTGTAATAAATCAGGCTTGTCCTGCAAGTAAGTATAAAAAGAAGCAATATCAATATAACGATGATTTCTATAAAAATAGATAATCTCATTCGTTAATATTCTAGCCTCATTACTAGGAAAAATCATCTTTTCTTCTTCTACTTTTTCAATTACTTCCTCATGATTTAACATATAATAAATAACTTGCTCTATTGCTATAATATACTTACTTTTTCTTGGCTTCTTTGGTAGTTTATCCTCTATTTTAATAGGAGATATTTTTTCTTGCTGATTTTGTTGCAATTGTCTAAACCTTTTTTCCAGTGTATTATACCCTATATTGTAATCTTTTGCAAGTTTTTTTAAAATTATTTCTGCTCTAATCTCATCATTTATCTTGACAACTTCTTGAATTACATTTTGAATATATAAAGCCAAATCTTCATCACTTTTGAAATTAACATTTTCTTTTAAAGCTGAAATTTTATAATCACCAAATGGAATTGCTGTATCAATTAAAGATAAGAATTTTTCTTTACCCATTTTTATTATATAACTATCTGGATCATCATTATTAGGAATTGTAATAACTTTAGCTTCAATTCCATCTTCTAATAATTTTTCTCCTATTTTTAAAGCCGCATGACGCCCTGGAGGATCTCCATCTAAACATAAAATAATATTTTTTGAAAGTCTTTTAATTAATCTAGATTGACTATCAGTAAAAGCTGTTCCCATTAAAGCAACGGTATTTTTAACACCAATGGAATAAGCTCTAATAACATCCATAAAGCCTTCCATTATAATAATACTTTTACTAACTCTTGCTTCATCAACTGCTTTATGATAGTGATACAAGCAATCTCCTTTTTTAAATAATACCGTATCTTTAGTATTAACATATTTACTTTGATTACTCTCTTTATAAATTCTACCTGAGAAGCCAACTATTTTTCCATATGGATCATAAAGAGGAAACATAATTCTATCTGAATAACTATCATTACTACCAGCTGATAGACCAATATCATTTAACTGGGATAAGTCATAATTTTTTGACTGTAAAAGTAGAGTTAAGTCATTTCTTTGAGGAAGTGATAGACCAATTTCAAATTCTTTTATTATATCGTCTTTTAATCCTCTCTCATCAAGATAAATTCTAGCAGCCTTACCATAAGGAGATACTAAATTATTTTGAAAATATTTACAAGTTAATTGATAAGCATTATATAAATTATCATATTTACTAGCTCTTTTAGGAACTTTAATATTAGAAACTGAAATTCCTACTTGGCTACCTAATTCTTGTAATACTTCTTTAAATTCTTTATGTTCATAATTCATTAAAAATGTAAAAACATTACCACTAGTTCCACAAGAAAAACATCTAAAAATTTGTTTTTCTCTAGAGACACTCATAGATGGATTGGTATCATCATGGAATGGACAAACTCCAAAGAAATTTCTACCTTTTTTTACAAGGGGAATTCTCTCACCAATAACATCAACAATATCAACTTTATTTCTAATTTCATTTGCTAAATCATTGTGTTCCATAATACCTCCATAATTTCTTCTCTTATATCACAATCTTTTAATAATTTCAAGAATATTTAATATGTTTAATCCTATACTATTAATAGGTGATTAAATTTGAAAAAAATTATTTTACATACAATAATAATATTTATTATATCAACATTACTCCATTTTTGTTATAATTTATTTCCTAATTTTTTAATAAGTATTTTTTGCCCAGTTAACGAAAGTATTTGGGAACATTTAAAAATGCTTTTTTCTGCTAGTATATTAGCAAGTTTAGGCATAGGATTAATAAAACATGAGCCTAGTTTTCTATTAAAAGGATATTTAAGAGGAATGTTTTCTATAATCATTTTACTAATTATTTATTTACCAATCTATTATACTATTGGAGAACATTTAATTCTTACTATGGTTATCTTATTTATATCAATATTTATTAGTGAATTAATTGTAGAAAAAATAAAATTAGAAAAACACCAACAGAAAAATCAAATACTTGGTGCTATCTTAATAATTTTAAATTTCATTATCTTTACATATTTAACATATAATCCAATTAAAGTAGATCTTTTTTATGATCATGCTTCTAAAAAATATGGAATTGATATATTAAATAAGTGACTTTCTCATAAAAGAATGAACATTTTTGTTTAGATAAAGATTAACTTTTCCCTTATCAACTATTTTAATAAAACCTAACCCAGTAATTACAATATCAGAGTCATATAAAACTTCAAACTCTGTTTTTTGTAAAGTTTTTAAATCATCTCTTTTGGTATTAATTCTTTTTACTTTTAAATCATTTGATAAAAATAAAGTAAAGCTATTTCTTTCACCTTCTACATAGTCAATTCTAACTAAGTCTTCAATAAGTAGACTTTGATTTTTTCTTAATTGATAAGTTTTAGGTTTAATTTCTTTTTTAGGATTTATTTTTTTCAACATATTAGCATCAACATAGTGAATGATGGATGACTGATCAACAAGTCCTGGGGTATCTATCAATGTCAAGTATTCATTAATCTCAATAGTAACCGTATTTAATGTTGTAGATGGTAGTGGTGACATTGTTAACTCTTGTAAATTATTTAGTGAATAATTTTTAATAAGTTTATTAATTAATGTAGATTTACCAGCATTAGTATGACCTACTACATAAACATTTTTAGTTGTTTGAAAATACTTAATTCTTTTTAATAAGTAATCGATATTAAAATTTTTCTCAACACTTACAACAATAATTTCTTCAAACTGAATATTATGCTTTGAAAAATAATTAATTAATTTATCTTCTTTGACACTTTTAGGTAAGATATCACGTTTATTTAAAACTAAAATCATCTTATTTTTTATATACTCTCTAATTTTTAAAAGATCTTCTTCTAAGTTTAGTAAGTCAGTTACATATAAAACTAAATCTTTAGTTTTACCTACTTCTTTTAAAATTTCTAAATATTCTTCATTAGATTTAGTGACTACTTGATATTCACCATAATTTTTCATACGAAAGCATCTTTGACAAATATCTTTTTCTAAACTAGTAGTATAACCCTCTTGTAAAACATTTTCATCTTGTAAAATAACTCCACAGCCACTGCATCTTTTTTGTTCATTAATCATAATAACTTCCCCTCTTAAAGATCCCTTTTTTTCTATATCTATTTATAATAAAAGACTCTATTTTTCTATTTAGACTAGTAATTTTTAAATCTTTTTTTCCTAATGGATCTACTAAAATTGTCTTAATATTAAAATTTACTCCTGAGATAATATCAGTTACAAGTTGATCCCCTATCATAATCATTTCTTTTTTTAATAACTTATATTTTTTCTTAATCTTTCTCAATCCTCTAGTTAGAGGCTTCATCGCAAACCCTACGGCATCAACACCTAAATCCCTTTTATAAGGTTCTATTCTTTTATACGAATTATTTGAAATAATAAATATAATAAAGTCAGTTTGAAGACGCTTAATTAACTGTTTTGTTTTACGTGGACATTTTTTCTCATTAATTAAAGCTAGAGTATTATCCAAATCAAAAACTAAACATTTAATTCCATTTTCTTTTAATTTTTGATAATTAATACTAAAAATATCTTTTTTATACATTGTAGGTTTATAACTTTTCATTAAGACCACCTATCTTATTATACTAAGTTTTAGAAAAAATTACTAGTTATTTATCCTATGTCTTGGTAAGTCAAGCCCAAAAGTAATAGTATCAAAATAATATCCTTGGGCTTTACCATAGTCAATAATTTGTTTTAAGGCATCCCTTGTATATGACTTAGTATCATGCATTAAGATAACATTACTTCGACTTTTTGATAAATTACTAATAACTCGATTATATATTTCACTTGGCTCTGTCAAGCCATCAGTATCTCCACTATTAATTGTCCAATCATAATATGCATAATTTTTATTTTGTAACTGATTAGCTAATTCACTCATAATTCCAACTTTATATTTTCTACTAATGGTATTAGATGAACCTCCAGGAAATCTTACAATTCTACTGTCATATCCAGTTAGAGATAAAATTCTATCATGAACTAAAGCTAAATCTTGGAAATAGCTGTCAACACTAGAATAAATCCAAGCATATTGATGAGTAGCAGAATGCATTCCGATACTATGACCTTCCTTATATTCTCTAACTATCAACTCATCAGGGCCATTATTAGTAACGAAAAAAGTTGCTTTTACACCATCTTGTTTTAAAATATCTAAAATCACATTAGTTGTTCCCATATGTGGACCATCATCAAATGTTAAATAAATAGAACCTGGTGAACCTTTTTTGATAACCTTAACAATACGATGCGCTACTGCTTCATTTCCACTTTTATCTCTAACCTTATAAGTAAGAGAATAAGAACCCACTTTAGAAGTATCAACAGTACCCTCTACTTCACTATCTAGCTTATCATCACAATTATCAGAAGTAACATAACCTGGATCATTAAATTTATCATTTACAAAGATAGTAATTTGATCTTCATTTTTTAATTCTAACTTTGGCTTTTCAATATCTTTATAAATCAACTTCTTTTTTTTAATTACATAATTACCAGAAGAGTCAACTACTGAGTAAGTTACATTATCTTTTTTAACTGTAACTTTTACATTATCAGTAATATCTAAATCATAGTTATCATAGGCTTTAACTTTTTCTTTTTCATAACTCTTACCAGGACAAATATATATATCTTTTTGATCATTTTCAAAACTTAAAAGTGGCTTTTCAGTATCTCTTACTTTGACAACTCTTGTAACTTCACTAGAAAATTTACCATAATGAACTTTATACTTAATTTTATAATTACCTAACTTATTAGAATTAACTTTTCCTCTTACTTTAACTCTACTCGTTAAATTCTTCATACGACTTTTAGCAACATAACCTAATTCCTTATAAGGTTGTTTATAGTTTAAAGTAATTGTAGAGTCCCCTTTTAAAATAATTTTAGGAAAAAAATAAAACTCTAAAACCTTATAACTAATCCCTAATACAGCAATAATACTAACTATAATTATTACTTTAACTTTTACCGACATATTATCTCTTCCTTAACTACATATTATACTTGTTTTTATTTAACTTGTCTAGCTACTCATACTTATTATTTTTAATAAATTCACGTAAAAGTTTAGTTAAAGCTCTTTTCTCCATCCTAGATACATAACTTCTAGAAATCTTTAATTCTTTAGCTATAACTTTTTGAGTTTTTTCTAAACTATTATTTAATCCATATCTCTTTATTAATATTTCTTTTTCTCTAGGAGTTAATACATTCATATATTGATTTAATAATTTAATATTATCTTTTAGACTAATATCTTCAATAAAATCAGGTTTAGGAGCTTTTAATACATCCATAATAGAAATTTCATTACCATCTTTATCAAAGCCAATTGACTCATTAATAGATATATTTTTGGTAGTTTTATTATTACTTCTAAAATGCATTAAAATTTCATTTTCAATACATCTAGCACAATATGTAGTAATTCTTACACCCTTGTCATTAGAAAATGTATCAACACCCTTAATTAAGCCAATCGTACCAATACTAATTAAATCATCTTGATCTACATATTTATTATCAAACTTTTTTACAATGTGAGCGACTAATCGAAGATTATGTTCTATTAATTTATTTCTAGCTGACTTATCACCCATCTTAGCTTTTTTAATATATAAATCTTCTTCGTCCTTAGAAAGAGGATCAGGAAATACTTGATTAGAATATGATCCTGTCAAAAAGATACTTTTCAAAAACATAAATATTTCAAATAACATATTACCACCTATATAAATATATGTTTAATTTGACAAACTTAGACAAAATAATTATACTATGTAACTTATAGGGGGCATAATGATGGAAGAAGATTTAGGAGTTTATTTACTTGATCTTATTTTTGAAGCTAGAAAATATGATGATGCTATATATTGTGAAGATGGATCATTAAAACAAATGAATAATATTCAAGATATCTTTTATGAATTTCAATTTGCTGAACAAACTATTTATATGATTTCACGATTTATTGATGACTATGATACAATTTATCAAAATATGATTATATCTTATCACCTACATAGTGAATTTGATCTATATACAAGAAGAAACTATGTTATAGGATTAAGTTATAGTCAATCAGCTCAATTAAAAATTCCTGTTACTGGGTTTAGTAATGAAGAAGTTGGAGATTTAATTAATAAGAGATGGAATGCATTTAAAGAATATGGAAATATTTATTTCCCACAAGAGTTTATAGATGACTATAGTTTCCAAGGTATTTTAGATCAAACTAGATTAGAATGTAATTGTAGAAAAAATAAAAAATAGTATTTAAATTATTTCAGATACTATTTTTGTTTGTAGTTAGAGTGTTTCTTTGGAAATAACGACGACGGCACGCGCACCAAAGCTGGTAGTCGAAGACTCAGAGCTGTTCAAGCGGCCACCGCGGTCCACAGTCCACGCAGAAGCAGCAACGCCAGAGTGAGCAGACATTGTCCAATAAGCATAATTATATACACCATTTTCATTTTTAGTATCATCACTGTAACTTCCGCCATATTGTGTTGATTGATACA
>CANQKU010000021.1 GCA_947624535.1 uncultured Bacilli bacterium | reverse complement strand
GGAATTAATACTTTTTCAAAAGATAAAAATATTAAATTAGCAACTTATGCTTCAAGATGTATTGATAATGAGATTTTAATGTTTTTGAGAAAGACTAAACGAATTAAAACAGAAGTTAGTATTGATGCATCACTTTCTTATGATGCAGAGGGTAATGAACTTCATCTTGAAGATGTTTTAGGAACTGATAAAGATATTGTAACTCGTGGTATTGAAGAAGAAAATGATAAAAAAACAATGATTAATGAAGTAATGAGATTAAATCCACGAGATAGAGATATTATTATTTTGAGATATGGTCTATTAGGACAAAAAGAATTAACTCAAAAAGAAGTAGCTAAAAAGTTAGGTATTAGTCAATCATATATTTCTAGAATAGAGAAAAAAGTTATTAAGAGATTGAAAACACTTGTTAATTATTCATAATTTTATTATACTTATTAGGTGAGGATGGTAAGTATGGCGAAGTTATATTTTAAATATGGAACAATGAATAGTGGGAAGACTGCACTTTTATTACAAGCTGCTTTTAATTATGAACAAAATAATAAGAAAGTTTTGATTTTAAAACCAATTATTGATACTAAAGGAGGAGAGTTTTTAGTATCGCGAATTGGTCTAAAAAGAAAAGTAGATTATATGATTAAAAAGGGTGATCACATTGATCAAAAATTAAGTGGTAAATTAGATGATATTGACTGTATTTTTGTAGATGAAGTTCAGTTTTTAATGCCAAGTCAAATTGATGAGCTAATGAAAATAGTAGTTGAAGAAGATATTCCTATAATTTGTTATGGCTTACGTACTGACTTTCAAACTAAAGGTTTTCCTGGCGCTACTAGGTTATTAGAAATTGCTCATAAAATTGAAGAGTTAAAAAGTATTTGTACATGTGGAGAAAAGACAGTATTTAATATTAGGAAAGTAGATGGAAAAGTTTCTTTTGAGGGAGATCAAGTTGCAATCGACTTAGAAAATCAGGTAGAATATGATAGTTGCTGTGCGAAATGTTATAATAAATATGTAAAAGATTATAAGGAAAGTTAAGGAATGCTTTCTTTTTCTTTACACAGAAGTTGAAAACTTTATAAAAAATAGATAAAAATTAGATCATTTTGAGTTATAATAACTATAGAAGTATGGTAAGAATAAAAAGGAGATGCTTATTTATGAAATATGTTTATTCATTTCATGAAGGAAATAAAGATATGAAAGAACTTTTGGGTGGCAAGGGTGCTAATTTGGCTGAAATGACTCAATTAGGATTACCTGTTCCTCAAGGTTTTACAATTACTACAGATGCCTGTCGTAGTTATTATCAAAATAATGAACAATTAGAAAATGATATTATTAATCAAGTATATGAAAAGTTAGAAGAGTTAGAAAAAATTAGTGGTAAACAATTTGGAAATCCTACTCATCCATTGTTAGTTTCTGTAAGAAGTGGAGCAAGAAGCTCTATGCCAGGAATGATGGATACAGTATTAAATTTAGGAATGAATGATGCTGTTGCTATAGAATTTAGTAAAATTACTAATAATCCTAGATTTGTTTATGACTCTTATAGAAGATTAATTCAAATGTTTGCTGACGTAGTTATGGGATTTCCTAAAGATGACTTTGAACGTCTATTTGATCAAATTAAAGAAGAAAAACAAGTTAAAAGTGACTTAGAATTAACTGCGGATGATTTAAAAGAAGTAGTTGAAATATATAAGAAACAATATTATAAGCATGCTAAAAGTAGTTTCCCACAAGATGCTAAAGTTCAATTAATTGAAACGATTAAGGCTGTTTTTAGAAGTTGGAATAATGACCGAGCAATTACTTATAGAAAATTAAATGATATTCCAAGTAGTTGGGGAACGGCTGTTAATGTTCAAGAAATGGTATATGGAAATAGTGGAGAAACTTCTGGTACGGGTGTTGCTTTTACTAGAAATCCTGCAACTGGAGAGAAAAAATTATTTGGTGAATATTTAATGAATGCTCAAGGAGAAGACGTAGTAGCGGGAATTAGAACACCTCAAAATATCGATACATTAAAAGAAGTTATGCCAAATTGTTATTATGAGTTTCAAAAGATTTGTGATATTTTAGAAAATCATTATGGCGATATGCAAGATATGGAATTTACTATTGAAAAGGGTAAACTATTTATGCTTCAAACAAGAAGTGGTAAACGTACAGCCTTGGCTGCTATAAAGATTGCCGTTGATTTAGTAAAAGAAAATAAAATTAGTAAAGAAGAAGCTTTACTTAGAGTTGATGCTAAACAACTTGATCAGTTATTGCATCCAGCTTTTGATAATGAAATTTTATCTAAGAAAACTGCTATAGCCCATGGCTTAGCGGCATCACCTGGAGCTGCGTTTGGAAAAATTTATTTTTCAGCAAGTGATGCTAAGAAAGCATTTGATAATGGCGAAAAAGATATCTTATTAGTTCGTGTAGAAACTTCTCCAGAAGACATTGAGGGAATGAGTATAGCTCATGGTGTTTTGACAGTTAGAGGTGGAATGACTTCTCATGCTGCCGTAGTTGCACGTGGTATGGGAACATGTTGTATTTGTGGCTGTGGTGATATCAAACTAGATGAAAAATTAAAGACATTAACAACAAAAGAGGGGGTAGTTTTTCATGAGGGTGACTTTATGAGTTTTGATGGCGCTACAGGTAATGTTTATGGAGAAAAAATACCTACAGTAGATGCTAATATTGCAGGGGATTTTAAAACATTTATGACTTGGGCAGATGAAGTTAGAACTCTTGGTGTAAAAACTAATGCTGATACGGTTAAAGATGCTATGCAAGCACGTAAATTTGGAGCTGAGGGAATTGGTCTTTGTAGAACTGAACACATGTTTTTTGAGCCATTAAGAATTTTTAATTTCCGTAAAATGATTTGTGCAACTACAAAAGAAGAAAGAGAAAAAGCACTAGATGAAATTTTACCATATCAAAAAACTGACTTTGAGGGTTTATTTAGAGCAATGAATGGATATTCAGTAACAATTAGATTACTTGATCCACCACTTCATGAATTTTTACCAAAAGAAAATCAAGATATTGACGTTTTAGCTAATTCATTAGGAATTTCATTTGATGAGTTAAAACAAAAGATTGCTAGTTTAAAAGAATTTAATCCTATGATGGGTCATAGAGGTTGTAGACTTGATATTACTTATCCAGAGATTGCTAAGATGCAAGCAAGAGCAATTATCGAAGCTGCAATTGAAGTAGAGAAAGAAAATATTAAAGTTATACCTGAAATTATGATACCATTAGTTGGAGACTTAGAGGAATTAAAGTATGTTAAGAGGCTTATTGTAGAAACAGCAGATGAAATTTTAAAACAAAATAATAGTAGTATTTCTTATAAAGTTGGAACAATGATAGAAATTCCAAGAGCAGCCTTAATAGCACATGAACTTGCTCAAGAAGCTGAATTCTTTAGTTTTGGAACTAATGACTTAACACAATTAACTTATGGATTTTCTAGAGATGACTCTTCTAAATATTTGAAAGATTATTATGATAAACATATTTTTGAAACTGATCCATTTGCAACTATTGATCAAAAAGGTGTTGGTAAGTTAGTAGAGATTGCTTCTAGATTAGGAAAAATGACAAGACCAAATATTTCTTTAGGAATTTGTGGTGAACATGGAGGAGATCCAAAGTCAATTGAATTTTGTCATAAACTAGGTTTAAGTTATGTATCAGCATCGCCTTATAGAATTCCAGTTGCAAGGTTAGCTGCCGCACAAGCTGCGATACGAGAGAAGACAAATGATTAGAAATTATGATGACAATCTCTTTCCATATAATTGAAATTTTTATAAGAATATAGTATATTTATATTGTGCTTACTAATAGTTTTGAAAATGTTTTTCGCTTCTGAATGGTGCGACTAATAAATGATTTCAGGCGACAATGTTTTTCGCTTCCAGGTGGTGCGACTAATAAGTAATCCTGGCTGAAAATTATAGAAGAGGCTGTAATGAATTTTATTGCAGCACTTTTTTATTTATAAAAATTTTAACTTTAGTGTAATAATTTTCTTAGAATTACAAAGTTATTACGGTTAAGAGTAATAACTTTACAAAACTTTGAAGATACTATATAATGTAACTAGAGGTGACTTATATGCTTTTAAGAGAAGAATATTTATCTAAAATAAGAGGATTTTATGACTCTGATTTAATTAAAATATTAGTAGGTATTAGAAGATGTGGTAAATCTGTTATTTTAAATCAAATCATAAATGAGTTAAAAGAAAAAAGAAAAATTGATGAAAATCACATAATTTTTATTAATTTTGAATTTATTGAATATGAAGATTTACTCGATTATAGAAAATTAAATAAATATGTTAAAGATAAAATTATAGATAGTAAAATGTATTATTTATTTTTAGATGAAGTTCAAAATGTAGACCAATTTGAAAAAGTAATTAACTCACTACGAGCTTCCATAAAAAATATTAGTATTTTTTTAACCGGTTCAAATAGTAAGATGCTATCTGATGAATTATCATCAGTATTATCAGGTAGATATGTTTTATTTAATATTAATCCATTATCTTATAAAGAATATGTATCTTTAACTAATAAAGATGGAAAAGACTTAGATACATTTTTAGACTATGCTAAATGGGGAGGACTTCCTAATAGATGCGAATTTACTAATGAGATAGATATTAAAAATTATTTACATAGTGTATATGACTCTATTATTTTACGTGATGTTGTTAAAAGGCTAAATTTAAAAGATACTATTCTTTTTGATATGATATTACAATATTTAATTGAAACTACAGGTAGAGAATTCTCCGCTGATAATATTATAAAATATCTAAATAAAGAAAATAAAAATATATCAAATGAGACTTTATATAATTATATAGATGCATTATGTAAAGCTTTAATAATAAAAAAAGTTTATAGATATGATATAGCTGGTAGAGGAATATTAAAAACATTAAATAAATATTATGTAACTGATTTAGGAATTGCTCAAATAAAAAATAATAATCCTGAATTTAGAAATTATATTGTATTAGAAAATATTGTTTATAATGAATTAATAAATAGAAATTATGAAGTCTATATTGGTAAAACTAAAAATGGTGAAGTTGATTTCTTAGCTAAAAAAGATGGTAATATAAAATATATTCAAGTAACTTATGAAATGAAAGATAATAGTACTATTGAAAGAGAATTTGGTGCTTTTGCTTCTATAGAAGATAATTATCCAAAGTATGTTATTTCTCTTGATAAGATAGATTTATCTCGTGATGGAATTACTCATCTAAATTTAATTGATTTTTTATTAAATGATGAATTTTAATATGGACACTATCTTAATTGATAGTGTTTTTTTTAATTTTGTGATATATTTATTATAAAAGTTTAAACCTAAGATAAGAAAAGAGGAGATAAATATGTGTACAGCTATTACATATAACAGTAAAGATCATTATTTTGGAAGAAATTTAGATTTAGAATTTTCCTATAAAGAAACTGTTACTATAACACCAAGAAATTATCAATTTAAATTTAGAAAAGAAAAACCTATAGATAAACATTATGCCTTGATTGGAATGGCATATGTAGAAAATTGTTATCCACTTTATTATGATGCTATCAATGAAAAAGGTTTAGGTATGGCTGGATTAAACTTTCCAGTTAATGCCAGTTATAAAGAAATTCAAAGTGATAAATTTAATATAGCACCATTTGAATTTATTCCTTGGATTTTATCTCAATGTACGAATATAGAAGAAGCTAAAGAATTATTAAATAAAACAAATCTAGTAAATATTAATTTCAGTGAACAATTAAAAGTTTCTCCTCTACATTGGATTATTGCTGATAAAACAAAATCAGTAACTGTTGAATGTGTTGAAGATGGATTAAAAGTTTATGATAATCCAGTAGGAATTTTAACTAATAATCCGACTTTTGATATCCAAATGTTTAATTTAAATAATTATATGAGTTTAACAGTAGAACCTCCAATTAATAGTTTTTCTAAAGATCTTAATTTAAAAACATATAGTAGAGGAATGGGTGCCTTAGGATTGCCCGGAGATTTATCTTCAGCATCAAGATTTGTTAAAGCTACATTTACCAAAATGAATTCTATATCAGGGGAGTCTGAGTCAGAAAGTATTAGTCAATTTTTTCATATTTTAGGTTCAGTAGAACAACAAAGAGGTTGTGTTCATATGGGAGAAGGTAAATATGAAATAACTATATATAGTTCATGTTGTAACCTAGATAGAGGAATATATTATTATAAAACATATGAAAATAGTCAAATAACTAGTATTGATATGTATAAAGAAAATTTAGATAGTACTAATTTAATTAATTATGACTTAATAAAATGTCAACAAATATTAATGCAAAACTAAATATTATAATAACTAAAGAGGTGATTAAATTTGAAAATAGTTTGTGTTGGACATGCTGCTTATGACATTACTTTACCAATGAATGAATATCCAAAAGAAAATCTAAAACATCGTATATCAAAAAAAATAGAATGTGGAGGAGGTCCTGCTTCTAATGCTTCATACTTACTAGCTAAATGGGGAATGGATACTACTTTTATTGGTATAGTTGGTGATGACTTTTATGGTAATAAGATTATTGATGAATTTAAAGATATCGGTGTAAATACGAACTACATAGAAAAATTACGCCAATTTGATACTGATACAAGTTATATTATTTCTAATTTAAAAAATGGTAGTAGAACAATTATTACAGCTAAATCAAAACTACCCTTAGCAGTAAATAAATTACCAAATATTGATGAATATGAAGTAGTCTTATTAGATGGAGAACACTATGAAACAGCTAGACAAATATTAGTAGATAATCCAAATGCAATTAGTATTTTAGATGCTGGTAGAGTTAATGAATATACAATAGACTTAGGTAAAAGAGTAACTTACTTAGTATGTTCAAAAGATTTTGCTAAAGACTTTACTAATGAATTAATAGATACTAATGATATCAATTCTTTAATTAAAGTTTATGAAAAATTAAGACAAAGTTTTAATACTAATATAATTATTACTTTAGGAGAAGATGGCTGTTTTACTAAAATAAATGACTATGAATTAATTCCAACTATTTCTGTTAAAGCACTTGACTCTACTGGTGCTGGAGATATCTTCCATGGAGCTTTTACATATTTTATTGCAAATAAATATCCACTTAGACAAACTTTATTATTAGCATCAATTACAGGAGCATTATCAGTAGAAAAAATTGGTAGTAGATATGCCATACCTACTTTAGATGAAGTTTTAACAAAGGCAAAAGAGTATGACTATATATAAAAATTTACCAACACTAGATTTACATGGTGAAATAAAAGATATTGCTGTAATTTTAGTAAAAGAATTTATTAAAGATAATTATAAATTAAAAAATAAAGAAATTATAATTATTCATGGAATAGGTAAACAAATATTGAAAAAAGCAGTACATGAAGAATTAAGAAAAAACTCGTTTGTTGAAGATTATCGATTAGATCCATTTAATATAGGACAAACTATTGTAACTTTGAAATTATAGTTTTTATATCTTGACTTGGTAATAGAAAAGTGATAAGATAAGCTACTTGATAGGGGGGGATTTATATGAACTATTCTTATGACAAAAAACCATTTCCTATTAGTAGATTTTTTATAAAAATAATGCTTATTATAGTCATTGTTTTTTTAAGCATATGGCTTTATTCAAAGTATAAAGTTAATAAAGAAATAGATACTAATGAGTTAACAAAAGAGCAAGTTTTTTCTAATAATTTAGAAAAAGTAAAAAATGCGGCTTTAAAGTATTATGACTTAGATACAGTAAATAAACTTACTTCTAATAATGATAAAGTTACACTAAAAGTATTAATTGATAAAAAATATATTAAGAAATTAAAAGACTATGATAATAAAAGTTGTAATATAAATAAGACTTATGCTTTATTAACAAAGATAGATGACTATTATAAGATGAAAGTTAATCTAAATTGCCAGGGTGTAAAAGACTATATTTCTCTAACTTTAAAACCTAATCTTAACTGTAAAACATATTTATGTGATGCATCAAAAGAAATTAAAAAAGATGAAGAAGTAGAAGAAGTAGAAGTAAATGATAATTTAAATAGTCAAAATCAAGATAATGATAAGAATAGTTCATCAAATATAGATAATAAAAATATTTATAAAAAATCAAACAGTAATGAAAAAACATATAAATATGAGTATGCTAAAACTGCTTCTATTAATTATTCTAATTGGTCCAACTGGAGTAATCCTGTAGAAGTATCATGTCAAAATTCTTCTAAGGTTTGTAATAATAATTCTATTTGTTTAAAAGAAATAGCTATAGAAAAGCAACAAATTCCAACTATAAAAACATATAATTTTAATCAAATAAGTATCAAAAAAACAACTACTAAAAATGTTTATGTATGTAAAGATAAATCATATATATTATATAATAATGTGTTGTATGAGACAAAAACAGATTATGATAATTTAGATAATTGGAGCTATAGGGGAAGATTTATCTATGATATTCCACCAAAAGATACATTAAATGATAAATATATCTATGTTGGTATTGACTATAGTAATTGTGGTAGTACATGTAGTGGTAGAGAAAGATATTACTTTGATAAATATAGTTATTCTAACTTTTCTTCTAGCAGTAGTTGTAGTAATAAAGTTAGTAAAAATATTAATGTTTATTCTTATACTACAAATTTAATTACTGCTAAGAGAAATGAATATCTTAATAAATGTTATCAAAAGGTGCGAACTCGTACATTTATTAATCGTAATATTGACTATGTTTGGTCTAATTATAAAGATACTTATTTATTAAATAGAGGATATCAATATACTGGGAAAAAACAATTAGTAAAGTAGGTTATAATCATGCGAAAAATTAAAAAAATATATTTTTATACAGATGGGGTGCATCAAAATGCCTCCATTCTTTATAGTGATGGTACAATGTTCGAAACTACTAAAGATGAAGGAGTTTCATATGTTATAAAGTATATTAAACAAGAACATATTTCTATTAAAGATCCTAAGATTAAGGAAAATGTAATTTATATGTCTAAAGATGAGTTTTTAAAAAAGATTAATATAAATAAAGATAGAAATGAAAATAAATTACAAACTAAAGATAAAACTTCTAAACAACAGGTTAATACTATAGAAGAATATCCTAAAAAGCATAGAAAAATAAAAAAAGTTATGTTATATGCTATAATTTGTTCTATTGCTTTAACAAATGTAAAATTAGATAAAAAAGGTAGTATTGCTAAATTAGGTCAAATTATTGCATCAGAGTCAAACCAAGATAGTAATATAAATTTAGTAAAGAAACCTCAAGAATATAATATATTAGAAGTGTTACAATCTAAGAATATTAATGCTAAAAAAAGAAAAATATTTGCAACACTAAATGACTATTTATATGAATATAATCAAGAAATTGGTCAATCACATAAAACTAAAAAGGCTAAATTAGCTCATACTGTAGATGAAGCTAAAGCACAATATTTATTATTTAATAATATAGGAAATGATGAAGTTAATTCTACATTTACTCAAGATGAATTTAATGTTGATAAGTTAAAAGAAGATTATAAAAAATCTTTAAAACAAAATATTTTATTCCATATTGTAGAAGTAAGTAGTGCCTATCAAGCATATATTATTAATAGTAAAAAAGGTGTAGAGTTTTATCATAAATATGAAAGAATATTGTTAGCATTTAATAGAGTAGATAAAAAAAATATTAAAATAAAATATGCTAATCAGTTTTTTAACATGCTCAGAAATGACTTTAAAAATAGAAATACGATAACCTCATATGAATTATCGATACGTGAAATGGTAGAAGCTATGCAACTAATGTGTGCTCATCAAGAAAAAATACATTCTTTAAATAAAAAAGAATATAAAAAACTTGAAAAATTATTTAATGATAAAGTAAATGAAAAAATAGAAAAATATAAAAAATATAAAATTCCAGTAATTTCCAATGAAGATATTTCATATACTGACTATGAAAAAAGTAATATTAAAAAATTAAAAGAAAATGATAGTTACTATACAAAAGAAAAAGATAGGAATATAGCTAAAACTAATATTTTTAAAAAACATGTAATGTGGCAATTTGGTGATAATAAGTCAAATAGTCGTAAGAAATTACAAAAAATTAAAAAATTAGTTAAGTCAATAGGTACAAAAAAAGTATAATTTTAATGTTAAGATTTTTTTAAAATGTCCCATTTTGTATTTGTTACGCGAGTGTATTGATAACAAACAAAGACAAGCTTTATTTGTAAAAATATTATGCTTAATGAAAGCTAAAAAGCAAGGGTCAAGATTAACTCAACTACGTTTCGCCCTTGCTTTTAATCTTTCATCTAGTTAGTTTAAAAGTTAATCAATATTTTTAATCAATTATTCACTTTTATTTTAGGGGCTTATGTAATTGTATTATCGAAGTATTTGTATGTTTTTCTATTTCTTAATAAATTATTATAAATTTCACTAGTAACTTTTTATTTAAAAAGATTGATAGTTTTTCTTTAGTTTTTTTAAAATGATATAAAATACACTATATTGAAAGTATATTTTATCATATTATTAATGAGACATTTTAAAAAAATCTTGATGGGACATTTCTAAAAAGTATTAACAAAAAGTATAATTTTAATTGACAATAATAAAGAATTATGATATAATATGTGTACTTTGAAGATAACAGGGGATCTTCATAAAATTGTTATAGGGGGTTGAATATACATGGAAAATTCCTATATATTTGAGTATTTAGATGAGAATGACTTTCGTAAAAAAGAGCGATCATTAAGAAAGTATAATATGCTTGCGTATAAAAAATTAACATTTAGTTTTTATCCTGAAATACGTAATGGTAATTTCTTAGGTGAGGAAGTTAGTAGGGATGATAAAAATAAAACTGTTTCTTATGAATTAAAGTTACCTACAGATAAATTATTTGTAAAAGTTCATGGGGAAATTAGATTACATTATACTGTATATACGGAAAAGAAAGTTATTTTATTAACAAATATCACACCAGAGGGAATTTTAGATGAAGGACATAGAGCTGAACTTTCTACTTATAAAGGTGTTATGATTTCTAAAACAAATCCTGAACGTGATATGTTTAAAATTAATTTATTAAATATGCTTGGAAAATAGAGGTTACTCTATTTTTTAGTTTATAATAGATTTTGTTCTTGCACTATTATAAAAAATATGTTATTATTAAATGGCAATGGACCCTTAGCTCAGTTGGTTAGAGCATTCGGCTCATAACCGAACGGTCATTGGTTCGAGTCCAATAGGGTCCACCATTATTTATGTTTGCGGGTATGGCGGAATTGGCAGACGCGCTAGACTTAGGATCTAGTGGGGCAACCCTTGCAGGTTCAACTCCTGTTACCCGCACCAGATTGATAGGAAACTCGGAAAATTCGAGATTAAATATAAAAACTACTCTCAAAATTAAAATTGAAAGTAGTTTTATTTTGTCAATTTAGAAAACACACTTGCATATTGACTATCAATATGCGTTTGTAGTTATTTTAATTTTTTCTTTTAGGAAAAATTCTTCGCATTAGTTTTTGCATTCCTTTTTCGTCTTTTTGAACAACACCCTCTGGTAAAGTCATTTTCAAATGTCCTTGTTTAAACCATAAAATATCTCTTAATGAATACATTTTAAAATCTAATAATTCACATTGAGTAACCATTTCTAAATTTTCTTTACGTTCATTTTCTGACATTGAATTAAATTGTTTGGCAATTTGATTTTTTGATTGAGCGATGCTTTTTCCTATTTCTATAATCTCATCATCTGATAAATCTTTTACTGAATTATAATCAACTATCCAATCAAGTCTTTTAAAAAATTCAATTTCATGATTATCTTCAAATTTTTCAAACTCATATCTATTACTATCATCAATTATTACCATACCATTTCCAAAAACTTTTATGAATATTGAAGCAGGAATAGGTAAATCTGTATGATTCAAGTAAGTTATATCATTTTTTTGAACATAAACTGCATTTTCTGTTATTATTTTCACGATAAAAACCTCCCATTGACAATATATTATAGCATAGAATTTGAACGTTTTAACAAATATTTAATATTTTTAGTAATTTTTTATTATGCTATGATTAATTAATAGTTTATTACTTACTATTTCTTTTGCTCATAGGTTGTCGTACTCCTTCCCTTATGGCACCATTTTATGAAGAACAAAGATGACATGAACTATTGCTTTTTCATTGTAGGAAAAAACATTAAAAAATATCGTAAAATGAATGCTTGACACAAGAACAACTGGCTAAAAAATGTAATTTATCAACTGGTTTCATAAGTGATTTAGAAAGCAATACGTTTAGGAGTATTAGTTTACCAACAATGTTTTTAATTGCCAAGCAATTAAAGATTTATCCAAAACAACTCCTTGACGATATAGAAGACGATTAGTCTCTTTTTATCAAAAAAATAAAAATTTTATAATAAATAAAAATTCATCCATACTATAAATGGTGAGAATATGAATAACTTAGAATTCAATCAAAAACTTTTTGAATTTATTGAAAATGCTACATGTGCTTTTACAGGCATAAAAGAAATCAAAAAAATGCTTTTAAATAATAATTTTATAGAATTAGAAGAAAATGAAGAATGGCATTTAGAATTAAACCAAAACTATTTTATAACTAGAAATGATTCATCTTTAATTGCTTTTACAACGGGTTCTAATAATTCCTTTAATATTACTTGTACTCATGTTGATACACCATCATTTTTAATTAAACCTAAAAATGCTATATATGAAAAAAATTATTTAAAAATTAATGTTATGCCTTATGGAGGATTACTTAATTATTCATGGTTAGATGAACCTTTATCAATTGCGGGAAGAGTTATCTACAAAAAAGGAAAACAACTTTACAAAGAAATTATTGATTTAAAAAAGCCCTTACTTTGTATACCTAGTGTTGCTATTCATCAAAATGCTAATGCTAATGAAGATTTAAAATTAAATGACCAAATTGATATGATACCTATTCTTTCTTTAAAAGATAAAAAATTACCAATAAATGAAATAATAAAAAAAGATTTAAAATTAACAAATGAAGAAATTTGCGATTATGATTTATTTTTATATTCTATTACTAA
>CANQKU010000020.1 GCA_947624535.1 uncultured Bacilli bacterium | reverse complement strand
GCTTATTCGAAACTTAAATATGAAAGTGGCTCACACCGAGTTCAAAGAGTACCTGTTACTGAGTCAAATGGAAGACTTCAAACTTCAACAGCAACAGTTTTAGTTATGCCAGAAGTTGCTGATGACGTAAATATAGAAATTAATCCTAATGACTTACGAATTGATATTTATAGATCTAGTGGCTGTGGAGGACAAGGCGTAAACACTACAGACTCAGCCGTAAGAATTACCCATCTTCCAACAAATACAGTAGTAACTTGTCAAAATGAAAGAAGTCAAATTCAAAATAAAGAGCAAGCTATGAAAGTGCTTAAAATTCGTCTTTATGAACAACAACAACAAAAATTAGAAGAAGAACAAGGTCAAATGAGAAGAAGTAAAATAGGTACAGGCGATCGTGCTGAAAAAATTAGAACTTATAATTATCCCCAAAATAGAGTTACCGATCATAGAATTGGATTTACAACTAAGCAACTAGATAGAGTAATGGATGGAGATTTAGAAGAAATTATTCAAGCTTTAATTTCAGAAGATCAAAAAAGGAGAATGGAAGAAAATGAGTAAAAAAATGTCTAAAAAACGTAAAGAAATTCGTAATAGATCTAAACAAGCGAAAAAACAAATTAAAAAAGAACAAGAAAAAATAAAAGTAGAAGAAGTAGTTGAAGAAGAAAATTCTAATATACCACCATCAAAACTAGTATTTTCTGAATTTATTTGTCTAGCTTGTTATTCACCAAAAATGGTATTTGAACCATATGCTTTTGAAACTTCAGTATACCAAGAAAAAGAGGAATATTGCCCTTGTTGCAAGGAAGTAACACCACAAGTATGTGTAAAAGATATTTCTTTATTAGAGTCTATTTTATCAACAACTAAAGAAAAATCAGACGAAGAGACAAAAGCCTATCAAGCTATTAAAAAACTTCGTTTGAGGAGAAAATAATGAGAGTTGAAGATTTACTTACCTATGGAAAACAGTATTGCCATTCTGATCATGTTAAACTTTTACTTGCCGACTTATTAAACTTAAATCCCTTAGAGTTATTAAATCACTTAGAAGATATCATAGATCAAGAAGTATGTGACAAGTATAAAAGTGAGATTAATGCCTTAAGAAATGGTATACCCTTACAATATGCAATAGGATCAGTAAATTTTTTTGGAAATACTTATTTAGTTAATGAAAATGTTTTAATTCCTAGATTTGAAACCGAGGAATTAGTAGAAAATACAATTAATTATATTAAAGATAATTTTAATGGTCCTATTAAAATATTAGATATTGGCTGTGGAAGTGGTGTAATTGGTCTAACTTTGAAACAAAAATTTCCAAATGCTTCTATTGACTTACTAGATATTAGTAAAGAAGCTATAGAAGTAGCTAGGAAAAATGCTTCTCTCTTACAGTTAAATGTTAACTTCATAGAAAGTGATGTTTTTTCAAATGTTAATGAAAAATATGACGTAATAATTAGTAATCCACCATATATTAAAACAGATGAAGAAATTGAAGATATTGTTAAAAATAATGAACCCCATATAGCTTTATATGCTGGTAGTAAAGGATTAGATATTTATCAAAAAATATTATCACAAGCTAAAAATTATCTTAAAGATAAATATCTAATAGCTTTAGAAATAGGTGCTACTCAAAGACAAGATTTATTAGATTTGATAAATACATATTTCAAAAATGTAGAAATAGTTACTAAAAAAGATTTATCTGATAAAGATAGAATGATTTTTATTTATAAAAGTGAATAAAAAAAATTAATTATTACCACTATTTAGTTGAAAGGTGGTAATTATTTTTGAAAAAAATTATGACTATATTATTAGTATTAATTACTATATTTATAGCAAGTATCAATAATCAAGAAAATACTCAAATAGTAATTCCAAAAGAATCTATTAGATTTAGAGTTATTGCTAGTAGTAATTCTAGTAAAGATCAAGCTGAAAAAGAAATAGTTGCGGATAATTTAAAAGTAGATGTGATGAAACTTTTAAAAGATGCTAATAGTTTAGAAGATGCTAGAAAAACATTAAGTAGTAATATTAATGAATTTAAAACTAATATCGATAAAACTTTACTTGATAATAAAATTAATAGTTCATATTCAATTGACTATGGATCTCATTATTTCCCTGAAAAAGAATATAGAGGAGTTCACTATAAGGCAGGTCAATATGAATCTCTTGTAGTAACCTTAGGAGATGGAGCTGGTAAAAATTTTTGGTGCGTCTTATTTCCACCATTATGTTTGTTAGAAGCAGAAGAAATAGATGAAGATGAGATTAAATATACTTCTTTTGTAAAAGAAATTATTGATAAGTATTTTTCATAGATTAATTTAATAAAATATAGAAGGTGATGGAATGTCTTCTATATTTCTTTATTTTTTTATGGCAGTAGGACTAAGTATGGATGCTTTTTCTTTAGCAATTGTTTATGGAACAAATGAAATAAAGAAAAAACAAATGATTTTACTACCAATTATTGTAGGAATTTATCATTTTGTTATGCCAAATCTTAGTGGTCTATTAGGTAGATTATTTTTATTAAAATTTAATAGTTATGCTAATTTAGTCGCAGGAATAGTCTTCTTAGTATTAATGATAGAGATGATAATGTCATTTTCTGAAAGTGAGAGTAAATATAGATTAGATCGCTATTTAGAATTATTTCTATTTGGATTAGCCGTTAGTATAGATAGTTTTACGGTGGGACTTGCTTTATCACTAAGTAATCAAAATGTCGTAGTCGCAGGATTAATCTTTTCAATTGTAAGTTGTCTATTTACTATGGCAGGATTACTACTTGGTAAACTGTTAAGTCAAAAAGTAGGTGTAATATCTAAAGTGATTGGAATAATTATTTTACTTATTTTATCTATTAAATATATCTTGGCTTATTTTATGTAGGTGTTTCTCTTTATAAATAATTGACTAAATGATATAAATTCTCTATAATTATTAGTAGTTAAAACAATGTAACTACTTTTTTAAATAGTAATAAAATAATATTGAATAGATTTGAGGTATGTAAATGAGAGTATTAGAGATAAATGGTAATTATGAATTATCAGGATCTATTAGAATAAGTGGGGCTAAAAATGCTAGTGTTGCATTAATTCCAGCTGCTATATTAGCTGATGAGGAGACAACAATTTGCAACATACCAGAAATTACTGATACAGATGCATTATGTGAAATTTTGGAAACTTTAAATGTAAAAGTAAAAAGAGCAAGTGAAAGTATTATTATTGATCCAACTGAGATGATAAATACTGATATTAATGAAATTCACTGTAAAAAATTAAGAGCATCTTATTATTTTATGGGAGCTCTTTTAGGAAAATATAAGAAAGCTGTTATGTGTTTTCCTGGAGGTTGTTCGATTGGTAAACGTCCAATTAACTTGCATTTAAAAGGTTTTGAGTCATTAGGTGCTACTATAACTAATCATAATAATCAATATATTGTTGAAGCTGAAGAATTAAAAGGTGCTAATATCTATTTAGATTTTGCCTCAGTTGGTGCAACTATAAATATTATGTTAGCGGCAGTAAAAGCTAAGGGAATTACGACTATTGATAATGCTGCTAAAGAACCAGAAATTGTTAACATTGCTACATTTTTAAATAGTATGGGAGCTAAAATCAGTGGTGCTGGAACGTCTACTATTAAAATAGAGGGGGTAGATTATCTTCATGGGTGTTTTCATGAAGTAATACCTGATCGTATAGAAGCAGGAACATATATGATTATTGGTGCTATGTGTGGAAAAAATTTAAAAATAGATAATATTATTCCAGCTCACTTAGAGGCACTAACTTCAAAACTATTAGAAATTGGAGCACATGTTCAAATTGGAATAGACTATGTAATTGTTTCTAAGCCAGATAAATATATTCCAACTAATATTAAAACAAGTGTATATCCAGGTTTTCCAACTGACTTACAGCAACCATTTACAGTTTTATTAACACAATGTGAGGGAAAAAGTAAAGTAGAAGAAACTATTTGGGAAAATCGCTTTATGCATATTGCGTACTTAAATGAATTAGGCGCTGATATTACGGTTAAAAATCAAACTGCAACTGTTTTTGGACCAACTAAATTAACAGGGACAACAGTTGTAGCAACTGACTTACGAGCAGGAGCAGCCATGTTAGTCGCAGGCTTAGCCGCAACAGGTGTTACTATCATCACAAATATTGACCATATTCTAAGAGGCTATGAACAAATTGTGGAAAAACTAGTTGGCGTAGGTGCTAAAATAGAGAATAAAGAAATATAATAATAAAAAGCTTTATTCTTTTTATTTGGAGGAAATATGAAATTAATTACTAAATATGCCAAACTAATTGTTTTCATAATAACCTGTATATTAGTATATTTAATCTATGCAAGTAATTATAATATCAAAAATATTAATTATGTTGCCTTAGGAGATGGATATGCTAAGGGTGTAAATTCCTATGGAGAAAAAAGTTATAGTTACAGTGACTATTTAAAAGATGAAATAAATTCTAATAATCAGTTAAGTAGTTATTATAACTATGGTGAAGAAGATATAATGATAAGAGATTTATATAATATGATTTTAATTAATGAACAAACTAGTAAAAATATAAAACAAGCTTTGAGAGATGCTGATATATTAACTATTTCGATAGGGTTAAATGACTTAATATATAGAAAAAATATTTATATAAGTGATATAGAAAATAGTGATGAAAATATTATCAAGAATATTATGATGGATTTAGAAAAGTTAATGAATGAAATAAATAAGTATTATAAACAAAAAATATATTTAATTGGATATTATAACTTTTATCCACAAGATGCTGTGGATAAAAAATTATTGGATATGTTAAATGAAAATTATAAAGAGTATTCTAAAAGAAAAAATATTATCTATATTGATAATAGTAATATGAATAATAATTTATCTATGTATTTAGATAATCCTAATAGTTATTATCCTAATGTCTCTGGGTATAAAAAGATGTATTCTAATTTATATATGAAAATAAATTATTGAAATAAATAAAGTATTATGATATAATAGGTGGCACTTAAGGAGGGATAGGATGAAATTAGGTGAATTTTTAGCAACAATACCTGATGACTATGAAGAAATGTCTATGCTACCTAAAGATATAGCGGTAGGTGATATTTTAAAAATACGTATAAGTGGTGATATTAGAATAGATAACGAAGAATGGGGATATTTATTTTTACCAAAGGGAACAAGAATTTTACCTCATAAACATATAGATGATAT
This sequence comes from uncultured Bacilli bacterium, assembly GCA_947624535.1. GTDB lineage: Bacteria > Bacillota_I > Bacilli_A > RF39 > UBA660 > UMGS995. The sequence continues at coordinate 8,456 of CANQKU010000020.1, read as the reverse complement.
GGAAAAGTATGAATTACAATATGGTAAAATTTTAATAAATGGTAAAGAAGCAAATAGTAATATTTGTTTCCCTGGAAAAGAACATTCTATTGATATGGCTTTGGAAAATTCTTTAATTAAATATTCTAAATCTAAGGTATTAACTAAAGAGAAAAAGGTAGAAACAGCAAAAAGTTTCAAAAAAACTTGCTAAAAGTTTTAAAACTTGGTATACTAATAACGCAATTGAATTACTATGGCTTAAGAAAAGTCATGGCGGAAGGAGAGAAAAGTATGAAAAAAGGAATTCATCCAGAATATATGGATTGTACAGTTACTTGTGCATGTGGAGAAACTTTTAAAACAAGATCTAACAAAGAAGCAATCTCAGTTGAAGTTTGTTCAAAATGCCATCCATTTTATACTGGTCAACAAAGAGGAGCAGCACGTAAAGGAAATGTAGATAAATTTTATAAAAAATACGGTATTGATAAAAAAGAAGCGTAATTGCTTCTTTTTTGAGTTATAATAATGTTGAGGTGGATTATGAAAATAGGAATAGTAAGTGATCATAGAGGTTATCAATTAAAAGAAGATTTAAAAAAAAGTATTAACGATATCGAAGTAATTGACTATGGAACAAATAGCGTTGATAGTGTGGACTATCCTGACTATGCTTTTATATTAGGTGAAAAAGTAAAAAATAAAGAAGTAGATTTCGGTGTTGCTATATGTGGTAGTGGCATAGGAATTTCTATAGCATGTAATAAAGTAAAAGGAATTCGTTGTGCTAAAGTTTCTAATGTAGCAGAAGCAAAAATGACTCGTATCGATAATGATGCCAATATCTTAGCTTTTTCTGCTAATACTTCCGTAGACTTAGCCAAAGATTTAATTGAAACATTTTGTAATACCCCATTTTCTAATGAAGAAAGACACATTCGTAGAATTAAAAAAATAAAAGATTATGAGGACAACTCTTATGACAGGTAAATTTTTATTATATATTGTATCCACAATCTTAGTTATTTGGGCAATGGATTCTATAGATATTAATAAAATTTTTAAAAAAAATAAAATTATGCAAGCTAGATTATTTTATTTCTTTTTAGGGATTTCTTTTATTTATTTAGTTACTAATTTTATGTGGGATTTATTTACGTCTTTAAAATTTTTTTAAATTAAGTATAAAACCTCAATTTTGGGTCAAACTCTTAATGAGGTGAAAAAATGAGAAGAAAGAGAAAATTAAAATCATATGTCATTACAAGTTTGTATGTAGTTTTATTTTTAACTATTGTAGTAGGAGGCTTTATGATTTCTAAGGGGATGAAAAAGAATACTGTCAAACCTAATTATACTTATGTATCTAGTATTATTACAAGTCAAGATATTCCTGTAATTAGTCAGTCAGTAAAAATGTTAAAACCATATACAAATGAAAAAGTACAAGTAGGAAAAAGTTTTTATGACTACAAAGCAGATAGTAGTCAACAAGAAAAGTCAATCACTTATTATGATGGTAGTTATATCCAAAATTCAGGAATTGACTATATCCTAGATGAGGTATTTGACGTTGTTTCAGTATTATCTGGTACTGTAATAGATGTAAAAGAAGATGACCTATTAGGAAAAGTTGTTGAAATTAAACATGATAATGGATATGTAACTTCCTATCAAAGTTTAGGAGAAGTATCTGTTAAAAAAGGAGATAGCCTAACTCAAGGTCAAACTATTGGTAAAAGTGGAAGTAATAAACTAGATAAAGATATGGGAAATCATTTACATTTTGAACTTTATGCTAATGGACAAGTAGTAGATCCTAATTTATATATTGATAAAGAAATAAAAAGCCAAGAATAGCATAGAAAATTGCTATTTTTTTCATAAATTTTTTCAAATTTATTATACTTTATTAGAAGGAATGATAAATATGAAAGAATTAATTAAAAAAAGAGTTATAGAAGAAGCTAATATAATTATTAATACGAAAACTACATTAAGAGAGTTAACAAAACTTATGGGTGTAAGTAAAAGTACTATTCATTATGATATGAAAATTAGATTAAAAGATATTAATAATGACTTATATATGCAAGTTCAAAATATTTTTAATGAGCATCTTAGATCAAGACACTATTTAGGTGGTATGGCAACTGCAAAAAAATATAAAAAAATAATATAAAATTGTAAAAGTATGGTAAAATATATAATGACTTAGAAAAGGACGTGATAAATATGCTATCAAAAGATATAGGAATTGACTTAGGAACTGCTAATGTATTAATCTATATTAAGGGTCAAGGAATTGTATTAAATGAGCCAAGTATTGTAGCAATTGATACAGAAAGTAGAAAAGTAATCGCAGTAGGTAAAGAAGCAAATGAAATGTTAGGAAGAACACCTGGTAAAGTAAAAGCTATTAGACCAATGAAAGACGGAGTAATAGCGGATTTTGAAGTGACTGAAATTATGCTAAATACGTTTATTAAGAAAATTAGATGTAAGTCCTTTTTAACAAGACCTAAGATTCTTATTTGTTGTCCATCTAACATTACTCCTGTTGAAAAAAATGCAATTAAAGAAGCAGCTGAGAGAACTGGTGCTAGGAAAGTTTATATCGAAGAAGAACCTAAAGTAGCGGCTATTGGAGCTGGAATGGATATCTCTAAACCTGCTGCAAATATGGTAATTGATATTGGTGGAGGAACAACAGATATTGCTATTTTATCACTAAATGATATTGTTACAAGTACCTCAATTCGTATTGCTGGAAATGTATTTGACCAAGATATAATTAAATATATTAGAGATAAGTATAAGTTATTAATAGGCGAAAGAACGGCTGAAGATATTAAAATTAATTTTGCTAGCGTTTTTAAACCTGATAAAAAACATACAATAGAAGTTAAAGGAAGAAATCTTGTAACAGGATTACCATATACTATTACAATTAATGAAGAAGAAACTGAACAAGCTCTACATGAAAGTATTTTTAGAATAGTAAAAGCAACAACTAATGTATTAGAGCAAACTCCACCAGAGTTATCTGCTGATATTGTTAGTAAGGGAATAGTTTTAACTGGAGGAGGAGCTTTATTAAAGGGATTAACAGAAGTATTAAATAAAGAATTGAAAGTTCCTGTCTTAATTGCTGAGACTCCATTAACTTGTGTTGTTGAAGGTACAGGAATTTTATTAGAAAATAAAGCTCAATTGGAAGAGGATTAATCTTTCAGTTTTTTCTTATAGATAAATTATTGATTGGCAAGTAATTGTCTTTTCTATTTTTATAAAGTTTGTTATAATAAATTTGAAAGAGGTAGTCTTATGAGAAATGATGTTTTAGATGCAGTAAAAATAGTAGCTATAACATTTTTGTTTACTGCTGTAATTATGCCAATTATGAAAAAAATTGCTATTCATATAGGAGCAGTTGATATTCCTAGAAATTCAGAAGGTCATAGACATATTCACAAGAAAACAACCCCTAAATTGGGAGCATTAGGAATTTATTTAGGATTTTTATTTGGCTATATGTTATTTGGACAACAAAGTATTCAAATGAATTCTATTTTAATTGGAAGTTTTTTGATGATTTTAACAGGTATAATCGACGATATTAAAGATATTCGTGCTTATCAAAAAATGCTAGGTCAGTTAGCAGCGGCTGCCGTAATTGTTTTTTATGGAGGTATCTTACTTAATAATATTACTGCATTTGGGTTTTCTATAGATTTTGGAATTTGGGCTTATCCCTTAACGATGCTTTTTATTGTAGCTTGTTGTAATATAATTAATTTAATTGATGGCTTGGATGGTCTAAGTGGAGGAGTTTGTTCAATTTTTTATCTAACAATAGGAATAATTGGATTTTATCAAGCTAGAAGTGGTAGTTTAGTTATGATTTTAACATTTATTATGTTAGGTTCTACTTTAGGATTTTTACTTCATAATTTTTATCCAGCTAAAATTTTTGCTGGAGATTGTGCAACATTTATGGGATTTATCATAGCAATTATTACTTTATTAGAATTTAAAGGACCTGCTTTAACATCTTTCTTTGTTCCATTGTTAATATTAGGAATTCCTATTTTGGATACTTTTTTTGCAATAATTAGGCGACTACTAAAAAGACAACCTATCTTTTCAGCCGATAAACAGCATCTCCATCACCAACTTTTAGGAATGAATTTTTCACAACGAACAACGGTACTAATTATTTATGGAATGAATATTTTATTTGCAACAGCATCTATTTTATACACAATTAAAGACCCGACTTTAGGAAAAATTTTATATATTATCATTTTTATTATCGTTCTGTGGTTTGTATTACATACTAGTATTATTTCTGATAAAAATCCCAAATTAACAAAAAAAATTAAAAATAAATTTAAACGTAATAAGTAACTTGAAATATAGTTGCTTTTTTGTTGATTATTGGTAAAAAGCTGGAAAAATATGGTAAAATATACAAAGGTGGTGGGCCTGTATGATACATTTCGTGGTATGTGAAGATGAAAAGATATTGAGAAAAAAGACAACTGATATAATTATGAGTTTAATGATGAAATATGATATTGACTATAGAATACACGAGTTTGAAGGATATGATAAAAAGTTTGAAGAATTAGTCAAAAATGATAGTGGTTTTAAAATTTATCTTTTGGATATTAAAACTAAGCATGGATCTGGCATCGATGCTGCTAGAATGATTAGAGAAAAATACGATGATTGGAACTCGGTAATCATTTTAATTACTTCTTATTCAGAATATAAGTATGAAGCTTTATGTAGTAGATTGTTTTTACTAGATTACATTAATAAATTAGATAACTGTGAAAATAAGATTAAAGAAGATTTAGTAATTGCCATGAAGCATTATGATAGAAAATACAATTCATTAAGTTATGAGTATAACCATGTTTATTACAAGATAGAGTATAGACAAATTGTTTATATTGAAAAAGAGCCTGATAGTAAACGTTGTATTATTAAAACAGAAGATGGATTGGATCAACCCATCCCAGGAACTTTAAATGATGTTTATAAAATGTTAGATGATCGTTTTTTAAAAGTTCATAAAAGTATGATAATTAATTTAAATAAAATTAAAAGATACGAAATAAAAAAGAATAAGTTAACATTTAAAAATGATGATTATACTCATTTAATATCACGAAATATGAAGAAGGAGTTGATTAAACGTGTCAGTGATGGTAGCTAAATTAATATCTTCAGCATTTTTATCAATTATGGGATTAATTGTTGTAAAAAAAATGAATAATTGCCATACTAATATATTTTCTATAAGATGTCTTGCATTAATGAGTGGATTAATTATTTTACCAGCCGTTATATATAATATTCAATATACATATTTATATAGTATAATTGTTTACATAATGACTATATTAGCATATAAATATATTTTAAATATTAGTTTTACAAAAACAATTATTTCGTGTGGATTATTGATGCTATTTATTTCCTTATTAGATTCTATTATAAGTGGTATTGCAGTATTATATATGAGTTTTGAAGAGGCAAGAACAAGTTCATTTGTTTGTTTACTTTCTAGTATTATAATATCCATTATTATGTTAATTATATTTAATATTAAAAAAGTTGAAAATAAAATTAGTAAATTCATCATAAAAATTGAAAATAAAAAAACGACAAACTTGATTATTTTCTTTGTATCAGTAGTAATTGCTATTTGTGTTATATTATATATAATTAGTAAGAATTTTAAGGTTAATGTTGTTTTTACAACAAGTTTCTTTATTTTGATTATATTTTATTTATTAGTAATTATTTTAATCATAGAAAAAAATAATTATGATAAGTTATTTACTGAATATGATAACTTATTTCGTTATGTGAAGGTATTTGAGGATTGGATAGAAAATGAACAGTTAAATCGTCATGAATATAAAAATCAATTAGCAGTTATACGTTGTATGACTAATGAGAAGAAAGTAAAAGAAAAAATAGATAATATTATTAATAAAAATATTAATATAGAAGGAAAAATGATTAATCAATTAAAAAATCTTCCAAGTGGAGGATTTAAAGGATTATTGTATTATAAAATTATAACTGCTAGAAATCAAAAAATAAATATTGAAGTAGATATTACACCTGATGTTTCACCTCAATTAAAAAAATTTAATCAAGACGAATTGGAATTATTATCAAAGTTAATAGGAATTTATTGTGATAATGCCATAGAAGCAGCCAAAGAAACTAGAAAAAAGATTGTTCTTATAGAAATGTATGAATATGATGGAGTAATTCATATTGTTATTAGTAATACTTTTAATAAGAAAATAGATATTTCTAAACGTAATGAAAAAGGCTTTTCTACGAAAGGTGCAGGTAGAGGTAATGGATTATATTTTGCTAATAAGTTAATAAGCAAAAATAAATGGATTGAAGGAAAACAAGATATCGTTGATAATTTTTATATTCAAAAGTTATCATTTAGTAAAATTACAAAGAAATAAAAGGAAAACACTATCTATAGTAAAATAATTGAGGTGATTACTATAAATAGTGTTTTTTATTAATCATTGAATGAAGCGCTAGTTTCTGGCTCATCCATTAAAAACCATAGACATCCCATACTAGCAGCTCCAGTAGCAAGTAATGCTATAGCACTAACAAAAGCAGCAATTTTCTTTTTCATTGAATTCCCTCCTTCCTTAAAATATTTATGTAAAAATATCAAATTGATATTTAAACAACTTTTTTATAATTGTTATAAGGCTGTTTTAATAGTATGTAGGTTAGAGGATTTACCATAACTGTTTCTGCTATTACAGAAGATATTAAAAGAACAATTAGAGTATTATCAGTAATAAATAGACAACTTCCTGAATAAATAATTGAAAGTAAAGTAGTCATAATTTTTCTAAACAATTTTTTCTTAGTTTTTGGAAATGGCCTTCTTTTTGTATCAGCTGGAGAAAAAACAAATAGTAGAGGAATGCAGATGCTACTAATTATTAAAACTAGCGTATTAGTAAAAGTAATTTTTAGTAAAATGTATGGTACAACTATAAAAAGTAATATAGATGAAATTAAACATTCACTACTTTTTCCAGCATGAACACCAAATCCAAAATATCTTAAGATATTGAATAACAATAGTAAAATAATAACTTCTTTGAACATATGTAGTAAAATACTGAGTCCGATAATAACTACCATTTTTGTAATAGTTAAATAAATGCCTTCTAATCCATATTTTAACTTTTCTTTATCTTCTTCAGTATAATTTTTGTACTGTGTAACAAAATCTAATGACTTATTTAATATAACTTCTTTCAAAATGTTTCCTCCTACCTTATCAAGGTTATCACTATTATTATGATAAAAACTGAAAAAGGATTTAAATGTTGGAAAAAACTAAAATTTTGCATAATTTGTCGAAATTTGTAGAATTTTTAACAGTTAAATGCCATAAAGTAACATTTAAAAGAAAAAGTATAAAGAAATAGTTGTTACTGGTAAAATTAAATCACTTGCCAAAATTTGAGGCAAGAAAAGAGTTAAGAAGGAGAGGTCTAGTCATGATTGGAAAAGTTAAATGGTTCAATAATGAAAAAGGATATGGATTTATTGAATACAAAGAAGATGAAGATATCTTTGTTCACTATTCCGCAATTGAAGCTGATGGTTATAAAACACTATCTGAAGGTCAATATGTAGAATTTAATTTAGTGGAAACTAGTAAGGGATATCAAGCACTAAATGTAAAATTAGTGAAAGAACCAGCTATAGTGAAATAGGTGGTTTTTTTAATTCGCTTGTGATATAATTAAATTAGGAGGCGATGTTTATGGAAATTATTATAAGAGGAGATAAAATTAAAATTACTGATGCAATGAAAAAGCACATTGAAGAAAAAATCTCTAAATTAACAAAATATTTAGAAAATAGTGATAATGTACGTGCTAATGTAGTTGTCAAGGTAAGAAATCATTTACAAATAGTTGAAATTACCATCCCATTAAAATCGTTAATTTTAAGATCAGAAGAGGAACAAGAAGATTTTTATGCTGCTGTTGATAAAACAATTGATAAGTTGGAAAGACAAATTAGAAAAAATAAAACAAGACTTATGGCTAAACAAAATAAAACTTATGACTTTTCATTCTCAGAGTTTGATGAGATTGAAGAAGATGACTCAAATATTGTAAAAAGAAAAAAAGTAGAAGTAAAACCTATGGATGAGGAAGAAGCAATAATTCAAATGGAATTATTAAATCATCAATTTTATATGTATAAAGATAGTGAGACAAATCAATATGCAGTAATTTATAAAAGAAAAGATGGGGGATACGGAGTCATCGAGTCTGAATAAAGCAAAATTTATGAGAATTTTAGCAATATGCTTTAATTCTTTCTTTTTTTTTGGTAGAATAGTTTATTAAGGAGATGACTATCATGAATATACTTAGAAAGAT
>CANQKU010000019.1 GCA_947624535.1 uncultured Bacilli bacterium | reverse complement strand
AAATATTATTTCTATTTTTTTAAAGTTTATACAAAATTCACATAATTATTTATATTATTATTATAATATTTATTCATCAAATTTCCCTTGGTAAATATTTCCAAATAGTTAATTTTTTGTTATCCTACTTTAGCAAGTCCAAAATAATTATTCTAAAAACTATTATTAAAGTCATGTAATTAATAATCAAAACAAAAAAATTCAAAGTTTCCCTTGAATTTTTGACATCTATAAAATTTATTTTGTATGATGTATTTCTTTTGGATTAAAAAGATATGAATTTCCTTTGGTAAATAAATAACGTTCTCCTTGTTCATTTACACCATTTATTAAAGTCCTGTCTTTAATCATTATTTTCATAGATATATTTTCAAATAGTTGTTTTTGATAAGATCCTTTTAAATATTTAATAAATTGATTATTAACTTCTTTTATATCCATTTCTTTAGTATCTTGTGTATAAATTGAGTCAAGAGTTGCTTCTACTTGTTCAATTGACTTTGTTAGGCGTTTTTTACACTCTTTCGTAAATGTTTTATTAACTGTAGTCAACTCTTTATTAGTAATCTTGATAGTTTCAGTCTCTCTAGTAGGATTAAATTCATCTATTTTTTCTATTAAACATTCCTCACGAACCTTTTTTAACTGCATAATATCAGTTTTTAAACTATTACGAAAAGACTCTATTAATTTATCAACGGCATTAGTTTCCAAAATAATTTTTTTACTCTTAGCCAAATTAATGAGTTTTCCCTTTATGATATCCATAGAATCTAATGGAGGCTTTTTTATCAAAGAAAACAAATCTTCTTCGATTAAACTTTTAGTATTATTTTTAACAATTTCTAAGACTGCTTTCTTATAAGAGTCTAAATGCTTACCTTTAAATTCTTCAATTATTTCTTTATCTGTCATACTGCATCCTCCATATCCAACTATATACAAGAATATCAATCCTTAATTTTTTAGTCAATATTTTTTTATAAATTATTAATTATATATTCTAGTAGTTGTGTTAAGTAATAAACTGGGTGTTTTTCTAGACGAATTGTATCTAAAATAATAGAAATTTTGTCATCCTTACTTCCAAAACGGAACATATTTGATATTTGAAAAGATTGATAAAATAACTTTTCAGTATCTAGTTTTCGAATAGTCTCTTTAGAAAAGACTAGTTCAATATAATTTTTGGTTTCTCTAACTTTTAAAATTCCTATTTGTTTTACTTGTTTTTCAAATAATTCTTCATACATATAAATTAATAACTCATCACTAATTTTTCCAAAACGATCTTCTATTTCTGATTTAGTTTGATTTAATTTTTTCTTACTATCTATCTTATTTATCATTTTATGAATTTCTATTTTTAGTTTTTCATCATTAATATAAGTATCTTCTATATGGGTAGAAATATTAAGTAATGACTGGCTGTTGTCTAACTCTTCTTCTTTTACTTCTTTTCCTTTTCGTCTATCTATTTCTTGATCTAATAGTTTTAAATACAAATCAATTCCTACACTATCAACAAAACCAGCTTGTTCACTACCTAAAATATTTCCAGCTCCTCTAATTGATAAATCTCTAGTAGCAATAGAAAAGCCACTACCTAATTCTGTAAATTCTTTAATAACATTTAATCTCTTAATAGCAGTTTCAGTAAGCATTTTATTAGGTTGGTACATTAAATAAGCATAGGCAAAACGATTACTTCTACCTACTCTTCCTCTAATTTGATATAACTGACTTAGACCAAAACGATCAGCATCTAAAATAATTAAAGTATTAACATTAGGAATATCAATACCTGTTTCTATGATTGTTGTACAAACTAATACGTCAAACTTTTTTTCATTAAAGTCTAGCATTTTCTTCTCTAACTGACTTTTATTCATTTGACCATGAGCATAATCTACCTTAGCATCAGGCACTAATTGTTCAATATGAACTACTTCAGTCTCTATTTTTTCAACACTATTATATAAAATAAAAACTTGTCCATTTCTTGATAATTCTTTATAAATAGCATCTTTTATTAGTTGGTCATTTTCTTCTACTACATAGGTTTGAATAGGATATCTATCTACTGGAGGGGTTTCTATTAAAGAAAGACTTCTAATTCCTATCATTGACATTTGTAATGTTCTTGGAATTGGGGTTGCAGTTAAGGTTAAGACATCTATATTTGTTTTATATTCTTTTATACGTTCTTTATGAGTTACTCCAAATCTTTGTTCTTCATCAATAACTAATAAACCTAAATCTTTAACTAATATATCCTTACTCAAAAGACGATGAGTTCCTATTACTAAGTCAACTGAGCCATCTAATAAGCCTTCTTTTATTCTTTTGGCATCTTTTGTTGAAGTGAAACGATTAAATAATTCAATTCTAACTGGAAAATTTTGAAAACGTTCTAAGGCATTTTGATAATGTTGATTTGATAAAATTGTCGTTGGACATAGCATTAAGACTTGTTTAGAATCTAAAACTGCTTTAAAAATTGCTCTAAAAGCAACCTCTGTTTTACCAAAACCTACGTCTCCACATAATAATCTATCCATTGGTTTTGATGACTCCATATCTTGTTTTATTTGTTCAACAGCTATTTTTTGATCAGGTGTTAAAGTAAATGGACAATCTCTTTCAAACTGTTCCATTAGACTAGAATCTTTACTAAAAGCAAAACCTTTTCTACTTTCACGAGAGGCATATAACATAAGTAGTCTATCAGCCATTTCTCTTACTTTTTCAGTTACTCTAGCTTTGGTCTTTTTCCATTCAATTCCACCCATCTTATGGATAGTTGGCACTACTCCTTCTTTTCCTACATATTTATTTAAATATTCGATTTTTTCTACAGGAATATATAGTTTATCAGTACCTTGATATAAAACTTCAATATAATCTTTTGTAACTCCACTAGTATTTAATACCTTTATACCATTATAAATACCTATTCCATGAGCATAGTGAACTACATAATCTCCAATAGATAATGTATCAATATTCTTAATCTTTGTAGCATATTTAAATTTAGTATGATACTTCTTATTTGTTTTAGGTGTGATAAATAATTCATTAGCAGTTATAAATATATTATCATCAACTACAAAACCTTTTGATAGATCTTTATCTATAATATTAACTTGATTTTTTTGAATATGATCTTCATCAGTCTCTACAATTTTACAATCTAACATTTTTATAATTCGTTTATGATTTTCTTTAGCTAAACAAATAATTATAGTTTTATTATTTTTCAAATTGGTAGTTAAAAATAAATTAATATCTTGGGTATTTTCTTTAAATTGAGGAATGGTATGAACATTATAATTTTTAATATTTTTAAGTTTTAAGTCTGTGGTAATATTATTTATACTTAAATAATACATATATTCTTTTTCTTGAAGTTCTTCTAAAGAATGCATATATATTCCATCAAAATCTTGATCTTTTGTTGTATGAAATGTTAAACATTCTTCCATAATTTGTTGATAACTTACTTTAAGCATAGAATAGTCTTTATAAATTACAATACAAGATGAAAAATATTCTGAAATATGACTAACTTCTTTAACATAGTTTTTTAGATATTTTTGTTTATTTAAGTAAGTTTCATCTACTACTTCATCACATATAAATTCAGTAACTGGATAAATAGTAATCTCTGATATTTTTTGAATTGATTTTTGACTATTAGTGGAAAAGTATCTAATAGAGTCAATTTCATCTCCAAAAAATTCAATACGAACAGGGTTATCCTCTCCTAATGGAAAAATATCAATAATAAATCCACGAACTCCTAATTCTCCAGTTTTACTTACAATAGTCTCTCTAGTATATCCACTTTGTAGTAATTTTTCCACTAATTTTTGTGGAGAAATTTCCATACCTACTTTTAAAGATATAAATGAATTTTGATATGCTTTCTTAGTAGGTAAAAATCTCAAATATCCCATAAGATTAGTAATTACTATTTTTTTATCTTCCTTCATCATTTCAACAATTGTTTCTAATCTATTTATTTTTAAGTCAGGACTAATAGCAATCGCTTCACTTGTTAAGAAGTCATCCATGGGAAATAAATTTACTGAATTAGTGTAGTTTCTAATTGAAGAATATAATTTATTAGCTTCATAAAGTGAATTAACAACAAGTAAAATGTTTTGACTCTTACTTAATTTTGAAACATAAGCACAAAAAAACTCATCGGTAATTCCTGTTATACCCATGCCTTTTTGATAGTTGGTATCTAAGATTTGATCAAAAATATTCATATATATCACCTATTTTTTCGATTGTATTTATTCATCAATTGTGAAAAATCCATAGATAAATATTCATCAATAATATCAATTACTTGGCTTTTTAAATTATCTAAAATAGTAATTTCTTCTTTATTAAATTTAGATAAAACATAGTCTTTTGTATCAATACTTTTGTTATTAGAAATACCTATTTTTAATCTTTTATAATTTTTAGTTTTTAAATTACATTCAATATTTTTTAATCCATTATGGCCACCACTACTACCATTTAATTTTAATTTAAAGTTTCCTATTAATAAATCTAAGTCATCACTAATAACTAATATATTATCTATATCTATTTTAAAATAGTCAACATATTTTTTAACAACTTCTCCAGATAAATTCATATAAGATTGAGGTTTTAGAAAAATAATATCTTCATTATTTATTTTACTTTTTAAATATAGTCCGTTATTTTTTTGTGTAAATGAACCTAGATTTTTATTTTCTATATATGTATCAATCATCATAAAGCCAACATTATGTCTTGTATTTTCATATTGTTTTCCTGGATTTCCTAAACCTACAATTAATTTCATTTATCTTTTCCTCCAATTTTATATTCTTTATAGACAATGGATTTAGAAATATTTCTTTCTTTAGCAACTTGTTTCATCGCATCTTTTTCACTCATTCCATCATCCATGTATAACTTTATATGTTCTTCTATACTAATATTACTATAGTCTACTACTTCTTGATTACCCTCAACAACTATGACAAATTCACCCTTAAGAGAGTTATCATCTAAGTTAATTTCGTAAGTACTACCTCTAAATATTTCTTCGTATAATTTAGAAAGTTCTCTTGCTATTGATAGTTTACGATTACCAAATATTTCTTTAATATTTTTCAAAGTAGTTTGGATACGATGGGGAGCTTCATAAAATATCATGGTATAAGGATATTGTTTTAGACTTTCTAATTCTTGTCGTTGCTTACTATTTTTAGCATTTAAAAATCCATAAAACAAAAATGGTGAAGGCTTAATTCCAGATGAGATTAAAGCTGGCACAAAAGCTGTCGCTCCAGGTAGACCAACAACTGCATAACCTTGTCTAATTACTTCTAAGACAACAACATAACCTGGATCACTAATAATAGGTGAGCCTTGATCAGTAACTAACCCTATTGTTTTACCTGCTGCTAATTTTTCAATTACTTTTTCTTTAACTTGTTCTTCATTATGTTCATGACAACTAATTAACTGATTTTTAATATCATATTTTTTAAGTAAATTACCTGTTACTCTAGTATCTTCACAAAAAATACAGTCAACACTTTTCAATAAGTTAATAGCTCTAATCGTAATATCTTCTAAATTACCAATTGGGGTAGGAATTAAATATAAGCAAGCTTGTCCATCATAACTTTTTTGACTCATTCTATTTTTCCCTCTCTTCTAATATTTTTTGATATTGATAACTCATAGTACCATCTTTTTCATATAAAATAAATGGTGCTTCTACTTTTAAACCTGGATTAGCTCCTGCTCTACATTCTAATAAAAATATACTAGCTTCTTTTTCTAAATTACTATGAATAAACTTAATTCTTTTTGGTATCATTTTATATTTAGAAAGTAGTTGCATTACTTCTTCTAATCTTTTAGTATCATAAACAATAGTTAATTTGCCATTATGTTTAAGTAACTTTTTACTTATTTTTATAACATTTTCTATAGATAAAGATAACTCATGTCTAGCTATTGTTTTTTCTTCACTTTCATTCATTATAGTTTCTTTAAAGTATGGTGGATTACAAACAATATGATCATAGTAATTATTTCTATTTAATAAAGTTGATGAATTAATATCATCTAAGTAAATGCTTACCTCTTTTGTTAACTTATTATATTCTATATTTTTTTTAAGAAGTTCATATAATTCTTTTTGAATTTCTACAGCATCAATATGAGCGTTTGTCCTTAACGATAAAACTAGTGGAAAAATTCCAGTTCCACTGCCTATATCTAAAATTTGTTTGGTAGTAGCATTCAACTTAATAAATTCTAATAACAATATACTATCTAAAGTAAAACTAAAATAGTTATCATCTTGGTATATTTTTCTATTTTTATATCCTAATAAGTCATTTAATTGTATCATTAGTTTGAAAGAGCTTCCTCTACTATATTATTTTTATCAAGTTCTACTTTATAAGTACGATCAAATAAATTTATGGAGATAACTTTACCAACACCCTCACTTGTTTTAACTTTTGAACCTATTTTAGGAAATTCATCTTTTAATTCAATATATAATTCATCTTCATAGTTAAGACAACATAATAAACGACCACATACCCCATTGATTTTATTTGGGTTTAAAGCTAAAAATTGATTTTTTGCCATATTGATAGAGACACTACTAAAATCAGTTAGGAAACTATGACAACATAAAAATAATCCACAAGGTCCTAAACCCCCTACTAATTTAGCTTTATCACGAATACCTACTTGGCGTAATTCTATTCTAGTTTTATATTTTTGAGCTAATTTTTTAGCTAATTCTCTAAAGTCAATTCTCTCATCTGCTACATAAATAAAAAATAATTGTTTTTGATCAAATGTATAAGTAGAACAAATAAAATTCATTTTTAGATTTAATGATTTAGCTTGTTTTTTAGCATAACCTAAAGCTTCATTAGCAAGAAGTTTATTGTGTTCATATTGTTGTAAGTCTTCTTCAGTTGCTTTTCTTTGGATATGTTTTAAGGGGAAAACTAAATTTTCTTTTTTTTCTGAAAAGACTGAGCTTTTACAAGTCCCAATTTCTAAGCCATTTTCCATCTCAACAATAACCTTATCACTTTTTTTTAACTTTAAATTATTAGTTGCAAAATAGTATCGATTAGGTGATGAGTCAAAAGAAACTGCAATAACGTCGTACATTATTCCACCTCCATTAATTTTATTAAAAAATTAGTTAGCCATAATTTCAAATTTACATTGTATTGTAATTTTTCTTTGTTATTTGAAATTACATTTATATATTGTAGTATAGTAGTATTATCCATATTTTTCAAGGGATTATCTTCTTTTAAAGCTAAATTTTTTTCTTCAATTAAGTGACAAAAATATCTTTCAAGGGATGATAAAGTAGTTTTAGCTAACTCTCTATCTACAAATAAATTATTTTGATACTTATTAGCATATATTATTAAATCTTTCTTTTGTTTTATATCATCAATAAATTTTAAAATAGCCTCATCTTGATATTTTTCTTCACTAGAAAAATTACCTAGACTAAGGATTTGACATCTAGATACAATAGTATCTAATACTTGATATCGATTATTAGTAAGTAAAATAGCAATAATATTAGATTGTGGTTCTTCTAGAAATTTCAATATCGTATTAGCAGACGAGTCGTTTAGATTTTCAGCTTTATCAATTATATAAATTGACTTATTATCTAAGAATGATTTTTTGGAAAACTCTTTTTCTAAGTTAAGTAATTGCTCTTTTTTTATCCATGATCCCTCAGGTGTAATTATTTTTAAATCTACGTAATTACCATCGTCTATTTGTTTAGATATTTTTTCTTTCATAGGAGGATCATTTTCATATTTTTGTGATAATATAATTTTAACTAATTCTTTAATAGGTGTCATATAATCTAGGTCATTAGATACTTCAATTAGATAAGCATGTGATATTTTTTATTTTCTATAATTGTTTTTTTTACGTAATTATAAAGTTTTTCATGTTTTTGTAATAAATTTTCCAAAATACCACCTACTTCTTTAAAGTGCAATAATTTTTAATAACAATAATGCTAATAAAGAGGGTACCCCTAAAATAGTTAAGCATCCTATTGTTACAAAATTAATAGGGATTACCATGTTAAAGTTAGCTGCGATTAAATTATATCCATATAGAATAACAAAACTCATAACAATTTTTCTAATAAGTACCATAATTTTTTTCATACTTGTCCATCTCCTTAATTAAAGTTATGAAAATTATTATAAATTATGCTACTTCTTTACGATCATTTAGAGCACGTTCAAGAGTTAAGCTATCTAAATATTCAATATCAGCACCCATTGGAACCCCACTAGCTAAACGAGTTATTTTTATTTTTGTATCATCAAGTAATTTCTTTATATATAAAGCTGTTGTTTCACCTTCTACACTAGGTTTAAATGCAAAAATTATTTCTTCATAATCATTGTCTTGTATTCTTTTTAATAGTTTTTCCAATCCAATATCTTCAGGATTAATACCATCTAATGGAGAAATTAATCCATCTAAGACATGATAAAGTCCTTGAAACATTCCCATTTTTTCAAATAAAAAGATACTTTTTACGTCATCAACTACACATAATACCTTATTATTTCTAGCTGTATTAGAACAAATATTACAAACAGTTGACTCGGTTAAACAATTACAAATACTACAATGTTTTATATTATTTTGTAGTTTTACTAAGTTATTAGCAAAAAATTCAACATTATCAGGATCCATATCTAAAATGGAAAAAGCTAGTCTTTCCGCAGTTCTTTCTCCTATTCCAGGTAATAATTTAAAAGATTCGATTAAGTCATTAATACTTTCTGGATACATTAGAATAACCCTGGCATACTATTACCAAATTTTCCCATTTTAGTTTCTGTCATTTCATCAACTTTTTTCATGGCATCATTCATAGCTAATAAAATCATATCTTCTAACATTTCTATATCTTCTTTTTCTAAGGAGTCATTAGAATTAATTTTTACACTCACTAATTGTTTTGTACCTTTGATAGTAACTTTTACTAAAGAATTTTCACCAACAAAATCCATATTATCAATTTCTTCTTTTGTGGTCATCATATCTTTTTGTAATTTTTGAGCTTGTTTCATTAAAGCTTGCATGTTCATAATATCATCTTCTTTCTATTTTATTTCTACAATATCACCAAATTCTTCTAATAATGAAGTTTCTTCTTTTTCTTCTATTTTATTTTGAATTAGCTCTGGCTCTTCTATGATATCATATTTTTGATGATTTTTTGTAATTTTTATATAATTTTGTTTTTCTTTTTCCCACATATCATCAGTAATAATAGCTAATCTTTTAGTAAGAGTAGTAAATTCAGTTAAGACTTCCATAAGTTCATCTATTTGTTTTAAATTTTGTTCAACAATTGAGTCATATTCATAACTAATAACTAACAAATCTTTACTAGCAGCTCTAATCTTGGAATTTAAAAGTTCAGAAATTAAATAACCTTTGTTAGGATTAAATACATAATCATTTAATTTTGAAAATTCTTGTTCACATAGAAGTTTTTCTTGTTTATTGGCTTGAGCTAAAGTGTTATTTAGTCTAATTTTCATGATATCTAAAATATTTGATTCAAAATAGTTATCCTGTTTTTTAACTTTTTCAGTTACTTGTATTTTAGATCCATCTTTGTTTTCTATTTCTTCTTTAATAGGCGTTTTTACTTTTTCTTGTAGTACTTCATCAGGCTGAATTATTTCCTGGGAAATAATTTTTTGGTAATTTTTTCCGTCAAATTCTTCATTTTTAGGTTCAGTAGCAATTTGTTCTACTGTTTTTTTTGTATTATTAGAATGTGGCTTATCTTGCTGTTCCATCCATGACAATATCATTAATTCTATATAAATTTTAGGATCAGACGATTTTTTTATATCGAACATTTTTTCGTTAATTAAGTTAACAAACGTTTGATATTTATCAAGTTCAAATGATAATTCTTTTTTATCTACATAATATGAAATGATTTCTTGAGTTATATAGTATAGAATTTGATTTAATATTTCTACTAAGTTTTTACCATTATTATAGTATTTATTTAAAGTTAAAATAAAATCTTTAATATCATTTTTAAAAATAATATTGACAAAATCATTAAGTTCTTCTTGAGATATTAAGTCATTCATTTCTAAATAATCTTCTAAAGTTATCATGTCTTGTTTATAAGAAGAAATTTTATCTAAGGAACTTAAGGCATCTCTTAGACCACCATTAGAAGAAATTGCTATTTGATTTAAAACTTGGTCTTGTATTTGAATATTTTCTTTTTCACAAATTTCTTTTAATTTATAAATGATACTGTCATTACTAATTCGTTTAAAAGAAAAGCATTGGCATCTTGAAATAATAGTTTCTGATACTTTTTGAGGATCAGTAGTAGCTAAAATAAAAATTACATGCTTTGGAGGTTCTTCTAAGGTTTTTAGTAAAGCATTAAAAGCTCCTGGTGTTAACATATGAACTTCATCAATTATATATACTTTATATTTTAAATCACTAGGAACAATATTTACTTTACTTTTTATTTCTCTGATTTCATCTACCCCATTATTTGATGCTGCATCTATTTCGATAATATCCACTGTTTCAGTATTTTTAGAATTTAGGCATTTTGAACATTCTTCGCAAGGATTACCATTTTGTGGATTTTCACAGTTAACTGCTCTAGCAAAAATTTTAGCAATTGTTGTTTTTCCAATACCACGAGGCCCAAAAAACATATATGCATGACTAATTTTGTTGTTTATTATAGAATTTTTTAATGTTTTAATTACATAATCTTGACCAACTACGTCATCAAAGTGTTTTGGTCTATATTTTCTATATAAAGCTTGATACATAAAAAAACCTCTTTTCTTAACAATTATTATACCATATTTCCCTTATTTTCTCTTGTTTTTAAAGAAATTTTGAATAATTTTCAAATATTGTTTTCTTAAAATATTTTTTTCAATTAACACTTTTTTATTAATATCAGTTTCTCCTAATATTTGATTACTTAATTGATTATAATCATTTTCTAAGGCATAATATATTTTCTTAATTCTTGACTGTTTTATTGCACTTGAACACATTGGGCAAGGTTGTAAGGTTACATAAATTTCACAATCATTTAATCTCCAATTATGTAATTTTTTTGTTGATTTTTTAATAGCTAATAATTCAGCATGAGCTGTAACGCATTTATGTTTTTCTTTTAAATTATGGGATTTAGCAATTACTTTACCGTTTTTAACAATAACGCATCCAACAGGAACTTCATTTTTTTTATAAGCTTTTAATGACTCTTTAATTGCTAAATTCATATATTTTTCATTCATATATTTCACTCCAAAAATAAAGGTGCACATGAGTGGAGATTGTTAAAGCTGCTATCTTCCGATCCTGACTTGTTTCCAATACACTCATTGCACCACCTACATTCTACTATATTTTATATTTTTTTGACAAGTATTATTTATTTATCTTTAAAAATTATTTCCCGGGAAATAATTTTATTTAATTTTACTCTATTTTATACCATTTTTGTTACACTCTTCTACTATGTTTCACGTGGAACATTATTTTTTTAGTTATTTTTACTCTTTTTATCTTATGTTTTTCCTCCAAATTATTTCCTGGGAAATAATTTTATTTAATTTTACTCTATTTTATACCATTTTTGTTACACTCTTCTACTATGTTTCACGTGGAACATTATTTTTTTAGTTATTTTTACTCTTTTTATCTTATGTTTTTCCTCCAAATTATTTCCTGGGAAATAATTTTATGCATTTTTATCCTATTTTATATTATTCTTAGTACACCCTTCTACTATGTTTCACGTGAAACATTATTTTTTTAGTTATTTTTTTACTTTTTTTATCTTAGCTTCTATTTCCAAATTATTTCCCAGGAAATAATTTGAAAAAAATTTATATTAAAAAACCTAAGCTTCTTCCGAAACTTGGGTCTCTTGTTCTTCCTGTTCTTCTTTTTCTACAATGGCTACTGTAGAAACCTTTTGATTATCTTTTAAATGAATTAATCTTAATCCTTGAGTTGCTCTTTTTAAAACTGATATTTGTTCTAGAGGCATTCTCATGATAACACCACTATCTGTAATAATCATGATATCTTTATTTTCAATAGACTTAATACATTTAAGTGATACCATTGTTCCATTCTTCTCAGTTATATTCAAAGCTTTAACACCTTTACTTCCTCTATGAGTTAAACGATATTCTTCAATAGGTGTTTGTTTACCATAACCTTTTTCTGTAACAATCAAAACTAATTCATTTTGATTAATTACCCCAGTACCTACAACACAATCTTCTTCAGATAAGTTTATTCCTTTAACTCCAGAAGTATTTCTTCCCATTGACCTAATCTCATTTTCATCAAATCTTACCATTCTACCATTGCTAGCTCCAATAACAATTTGATTAGATCCTGAAGTCTTTTGAACACTTATTAATTCATCATTATCTTTTAATAAGATTGCTATTTTTCCACCTTTTCTAATATTATCAAACTCTTTTATATCAGTTCTTTTTACTAATCCTTGTTTTGTTGTGAATAATAAATATTTAGAAGTTTCTTCAACAGATGCAACTGGTAGTATCGAACGTATGTTTTCATCTTTTTCTAATTGTAATAAGTTTATTATAGGTAATCCTTTAGATTGACGACTAAATTCAGGAATTTCATATCCTTTTAATCGATACACTCTACCCTTATTAGAGAAGAATAACAAATAGTCATGTGTTTTCGTAGAAATTAAATGTTCCACAAAATCCTCTTCATTAGTAGACATACCTTTAACCCCTACGCCACCTCTATTTTGACTTCTATAAGTATCTGATTTAAGTCTTTTTACATATCCTTTATTAGTTAATGTAACAATAATATCCTCAACTGGAATAAGTGATTCATCCTCAATATATTCAATAGCTGTCATATCAATATTGGTTCTACGTTCATCACCATATTTACTCTTAATTTCTAGCATTTCTTCTTTAATAATTTGTAATACTTTTTCTTCACTAGCTAAAATGGCTTTTAATTCTTCAATTTCTTTTAATAAAGCCTCTAATTCAGCCTCAATTTTATCTCTTTCTAAGCCAGTTAATCTTCTTAATTTCATCTCTAAAATAGCTTGAGACTGTGCTTCAGATAAATTATATTTATTCATTAAAGCAGCCATAGCTTCTTCGTCACTTTTTGATGCCTTAATTAATTGAATAATTTCATCGATATGATCCAAGGCAATTTTTAAACCCTCTAAAATATGAGCTCTTTTTTCATCTTTATCTAAGTCAAAACGAGTTCTACGAATGATAATTTCTTTTTGATAGTCAATATATTTTGAAATAATATCTTTTAATCCTAAAGTTTTTGGTGTACCTTGATCTAACATTAAAAAGATAATACCATAATTTTTTTGGAAGTCAGTATGTTTGTATAAATTATTTAATACTACCTGTGGATTAGCATCCTTTTTTAAAGTTATAGTAATCTTAATTCCATTTTTTAAATCAGTATGATAATCAGAAATACCATCAATTACCTTATTATGAACTAACTCTGCTACTTTATTTTTTAAATCTAGCGTATTAACACCATACGGAACTTCATCAATGATAATATAATTTTTACCCTTAACTTCTTCAATTGTAGCCTTACTTCTAATTGTAATAGATCCTCTTCCTGTTTCATAGGCTTTTTTAATTCCACTATTTCCTAAAATCGTAGCTCCTGTTGGAAAATCTGGTCCTTTAATATATTTCATTAGACCATCTAGATCAATATCTGGATTATCAATATAAGCAACACATCCATCAATAACTTCACCTAAATTATGAGGAGGTATATTCGTAGCCATTCCTACAGCAATA
>CANQKU010000018.1 GCA_947624535.1 uncultured Bacilli bacterium | reverse complement strand
GAAGATACTTGTAAATTAAGTAATTGTTATAAAACAAAGACTGAAAATTCATGTCCACCAGGAACAATAGTAAATTACAAAGTAAATAATTCCAAGATAGTAAGGTTTCATGTTATGCATGATAATGGGGAAACAATGAGACTACAAAGTCAACAAAATACTCTAAATAATGTGGCTTGGTATTCAAGTTTAGATAGTAGCCATGGACCATTAGTAGCCTTGGATGCTTTAGAAAATGCAACAAAAGATTGGGTAAACGTTAATACATTTGACTATTCAATAGGCGATAGTAGTACAACATTAGGTTATTCAGGATGCACGTGGTCTAGTGGCAGTGAAAAACAGGTATATAGTTTGACTAAGAATTCAGTAAGAACACGAATGATAACAGCACAGGAAGCTAAACAATTAGGGTGTACTCAAGCTGTTCAATCCTGTCCAATATGGATGCGTAATTATCTTATTGACTCAACAAGTTATGGAGGTACAGTAGATGATCCTACAGGCTATCCCTATCATACAATGACTTCCAACTCTGGTAACACTGATTTTAGATGGATTGTAGGAACTCGATTTTTAATTATGGACACTATTGTTACTAATCCTAGTGGCATTCGTGCCGTAGTAGAAATCTCAAAATAGCCTAAATTAATCCAATATTTGTTGATACTCACTTACTAATTGTTCAAAATCAACAGCATTATTAGCAGGTGAAGTACTAGGTAAATATATAGCTTTAATACCTATATTTTGATAACAATACTTTTGATATAATTCATAGGCTTTTTTTCCTGTAGTAAAAATTTTTTGAATATTGGATTTATCAATTATACTTTTAATATCATTAACTTTTACATTTTTAATGGAAGCATCACTAGATCCTGTAATTGTACAACTTTTAATCACGTCCCATAAGGCAATATGATGCTTTTTTAAAAATATTTTTTTCTCATCTTTAGTAATTGGTATATCCTCATTCATAATATAAGCTAAAGTTTTCCAAAATCTATTTTGAGGATGGGCATAATAAAAACCTAACTCTCTTGACTTAACACTAGGCATACTACCAAGTATTAAGATGGTAGAATTTTTATCAAAAACTGGTGGAAGTTCATGTACTACTTTAACTTCTTTCCTTGATAACTGTTTCGTTTTCCCATCTCCTTATCAATATCATTTAATACACAAAATTTTTTAAGTAGCCAAGTAGGCTCAATTAAATCCTCTTTTTTAGGGTCTCCCGTAATTCTATGAATAACAATTTCACTTCTTAAACATTCTAACTGATTAATAACAATATCAACATATTCCTCTTTTGTTAAAACATGAAATTTTTCTTGTGTATAAAGTTTTTCTAGAGGTGTATCTTTTAAAATACTAAGCATATGTATTTTTATACCTTGGATATCTAATTTATTTAAATATTTTATTGTCTTAATCATATCATCTTTAGTCTCATATGGAAGCCCATTAATAATATGAACTACTACGTCTATATTTCTTTCTCTAAGACGATTTACCATTTTCTCAAAACAGTCTAGACTACAACAACGATTAATAAGTTTCGCTGTACGTTCATGTATAGTTTGTAATCCTAACTCAATAGTAAGATTAGTCCTATTATTTAAATCATCTAAATAGTCCAAACATTCATCTGTGATAGCATCCGCTCTAGTAGCAATATTAATACCAACTACATTTTCTTTCTTTAATATGGGCTCATAAATTTGTTTTAATCTATCAACTTCAGCATAAGTATTAGTCCTAGCTTGAAAATAGGCAATATATTTAGCATTAGGCCATTTCTTTTGATAAATTTTTTTTACTTCTTCAAATTGTGTATCTAAGTCATCACTTATTTTACCAGCAAATTCTCCACTACCTAACTTAGAGCAATAAATGCATCCACCATAACCTACTGTACCATCTAAATTAGGACAAGAGAAATTAGCATTTAAACTTATTTTACAAACTTTAGAATTATACTTATGTCTATAATAATAGTCAAGACTATGATATCTTTTATTATTATCACTATATTTAAATAGATTCTCCATATTAAACCTCATACAAAGTATATAAATATAGTGCTTTAATTAACTGTTTAGGGGTTAAAATACCCTTTATTTTAACATATGAAAAATTCTTATTAATTAGTTCATTATATAATTCAATAGTTTTATTTTGACTATTACTTTTTCTTAACTTATTAGCTTGATGAAGTAATTTCTTATTAAATTTTTTAAAATTATAAATCTTAGCTTCATCCATATTAAAGTCAGTTCCAATACTTTCACAAGTCTTAAGAAGAAATTCTAAAATATTAAATTTATCTAAGTGAAAGATTTGAGTTAAATCTCTATGGGAAATAAGTGAATTTATATTATATAGAAAAATACTTTTATATTCATCTCTAACTTTATTGAAGTTTGTCTTTTTAAAAGAGAATTTATGTCCATATAGTTTATTAAATACTTTCATAGTATCGTTATATCCAAATTTTATATTTTTTTTACTATCTATTTTATTGAAATCTAAAAAGTTATTTAGTTTGTTATTGGGTGTAATTTTAGTAATTTTTACATTTTTATTAGGTTTTTGTTTTAATCCAGGAGCAGCTAGATCTACGGCTATTATTTCATTAGCACCTAATTTGATAGCTAGGTTAATAGGAAGATTATCGGCTAATCCACCATCTACATATTTTTTTCCATCTATTTGTTTTAGTGGGAAAGCTGGAAAACAAGATGCACTCGCTACTAAGTAGTCTTTTAGCTTTTCTTTTGTAATTTCATCTTTACAAAGTTGTTTTACTTTTCTACTACTAAGATTAACTGTTACTAGACCAAAGTTAATTTTTGATTTATAGAATTTATCTAGATTAATATATTTATTAATTAAGTTATCTAGGCTTTGATTTTTAGAAGTTTTATCAAATAATTTATTACGCCATAATCTAATCCAATCTATTTTTTTATCAGGATATTTAATATCTTCACCAAAGACCATTTCCATATTTAAATTTTTCCATAATTTTACGGCTTTGAAATAGTCATTTTGGACCATTAAACAGCCATTTAAGGCTCCTACAGAAGTACCTGTTATAACATCATAAGAAATATTTAACTTTCTAATAGCTTTCCATACTCCAATTTGGTATGACCCCTTACTTCCACCACCAGATAATACAATTGCTTTCATAAATATACCACCATAAATTATTATACATTTAAATTAATGAATTTACAAATAAATGAGCTATATAATAGATTGACGAAATAAGGCGAAGATAGTAAAATATTCTTATAGATAGTAGGTGTTTGATATGGCAGTTAAAAAGAAGGTTAAACTAAAACCTAAAGCATTAAAATCTGTTAAAATAGTGGGAATAATTATTAGTGTTATTCTAATTTGTTTTGTTATCTATTTCATAAATTATTATGCCTTAATAAAACTAGATTATAGTAAGGAAGCAGCTAAAAATATTATGATGAAGTTTAAAAAACAAGACGTTGTAAAAATAGGTAAAAATAAGACTTTAAATAAAGCTTTTGAAAGTCCTAATTATAATGATGCGAATTTTTCTATTTATGCTAAGATAGAGTATCATAATCATAAAGATTTAATTAAAAATATTAATACGTTAGTTAAAGTTGGTTATAGTAAAGATGAGATTAATATGATTTTATCTCATGGTAGTAATGAGGATGTTAAAGAGTTTGCGAAGAAAGAAAAAATTAAGTATTTAGAGGAATTTTATACTATTAGTTATGCTAAGTTAAAGTATTATGATCGTTATGTTAATTATATGGATAAGTCTAGGGAAGATGAAGAAAATAGTGTGTTGTATGTTAATTTAGATTTAGATAAGCCTAACTATCAAAATTATCAAGAAGTTACTGAATTTTCATATACGATGCTTGTAAATAAGCATCATCATTTAGATGAGAAGTTTGTTCCTGAGCATTTGGTAGAAATTGAAGATGAGTATACTACTGAGGGTGACGTTAAACTAAATAATCAAGCTGCTTATTATGCTAAAAAGATGATTAATGATGCTAAAAAACAGGGGTATAATTTAGTAATTAATTCTGCTTATAGAAGTTATAGTGAACAAGAAGAAGTTGTAAATACTTATAAGGGTTTATATGGAGATAGTTATGTTGAAAAATATGTTTTACAGCCAGGTTTTTCAGAACACCAAACAGGTTTAGGAATTGACTTTAATAGTGCTGATACATTAAGTTTTTCACTAAGTGATGAGTATGACTGGTTAGAGGATAATTGTTATAAGTATGGATTTATCCATAGATTTCCGTCTAAGTATGAAGATATAACAGGAATTAACTCTGAAGCTTGGCATTATCGTTACGTAGGAAAAAAGATAGCTAAATATATATATGATAATGATATTACTTTAGAAGAATATTATGTTAAATTTTTAGATAAAGATTAAAGAGTAAATAGCTCTTTTTCTTTTTTATTTATAAGGAATTTTTACTTGGAAATAGATAAAATGTATGTTATTATATTACTAGAATATTAAGAAGGTGTTGGCTATGTATCCACTTGGAAGACAATTTGA
The DNA here is from genome assembly GCA_947624535.1 of uncultured Bacilli bacterium. Classification (GTDB taxonomy): domain Bacteria; phylum Bacillota_I; class Bacilli_A; order RF39; family UBA660; genus UMGS995. The sequence goes on along the minus strand of CANQKU010000018.1, from coordinate 9,382 downwards.
AATTAGTTATAAGAATGCCCAAGGTGAACAAAAAGCAATCTATAAAGGGGCAAACTATAGAATTACTGTTATTACAGAGCGAGTAGTTAGACTAGAGTATAGCCCTAAAGGAGTTTTTGTTGATGAGCCAACCCAACTAATCCAAAAAAGAAATTTAGGTTATCCCGAATTCAAAGTAAATCAAGATGCTAATTTTATTGAAATTACGACTAAGTATTTTAAACTTACTTATGTTAAAAGACAACCGTTCTCAGGTACTAAAGTAGATCCTATGAAAAATTTAAAAATTACTTTAATGGCTAGAGAAAAAGACCGTCAAAGAGATTGGTATTATGGTCATCCTGAAGCAAGAAATATGAATGGCAATTTAGTATCTATTGACGTTCCAGTAAATAAAGTTTTAAATCATGGCCTATATTCATTAGAGGGTTTCGCTAGTATTAATGATACTCCAAATAAAATTTTAAATGCCGATGGAACATTTTCCGAGCGTCCCGCAGGACATGTTGATATATATGTATTTATGTATGATCAAGATTTTAGACAAGCTCTATTAGATTATTATAAAATGACTGGTTTTCCTGAACTAATTCCTAGATATGCTTTAGGAAATTGGTGGTGTAGAAATACTGATTATAATGATGAGTCCTTAGAGTTATTAATTAAAAAATTTGAAAAAAGAAAAATCCCTCTATCAGTTCTTTTATTAGATAATGATTGGCACTATCGTAATGTAGGTAATAATGTGGGATTAAAAACTGGGTTTACTTTTAATAAAAATTTATTTCCTAATCCCCAAGAGACTATTAAACGTCTTCATGATAAGGGAATACGTTTTGGCTTAAAAATAGATCCAACAGAGGGTATTTTTCCACATGAATTATATTATAGCCAAGCTTGTCAGTATTTAGGAATTACAGGTAATAAAATTATTACTTTTGATCCATTAAATCCTAAGTTAATGGATGTGTATTTTAAAGTATTTATTCATCCCTTAGAGAATTTAGGAGTTGATTTCTTTTGGAGTGATTATAAGGGTAATTTCAATTTAACTAATCTTTGGTTTTATAATCATTATATGTACCGTGACTCAGGAAGACAGCCAGCTAAAAGATCAATTACTTTAGCAAGGGGTGCCATCTACGCTCCTCAAAGATATCCTATTCTTTATGGTGGTAGTAGTGAAATTACTTGGAAAGAGTTAAAAAGTATTCCGATGAGATACTTGAATGCTTCTAATATTGGAGTTTCTTGGTGGAGCTATGACGTAGGAGGAAATCATGGAGGTTCAGAAGAAAGTGAACTCTACATTCGTTATTTAGAGCTAAGTGTCTTCTCTCCAATTTTAAGATTTCATGCAGCTAGAGGAAAATACTATAAAAAAGAACCTTGGCTTTGGGATCCAAAAACTGAAAGTATCGCTACTAACTATTTAAGATTAAGACACCGTTTAATACCATATTTATATACAGAAGCTTATAATTATACCAAGTCAGGTACACCGCTTATTCAGCCATTTTATTATAATTATTTATGGACTTATGATGATGATTTATATAAAAATCAATACTACTTTGGCTCACAATTACTAGTTTGTCCTATTCTTACCAAAAAAGATCCAATAATGGATAGAACAATTCATCGTTTTTTTATTCCAGATGGAACTTGGTATGACTTTACAACTGGTAAAAAATTCCTAGGTAATAGAAAATACGTCTCATTCTATAAAGAAGAAGATTATCCAGTTTTTGCTCATGCTGGAAGTATTATTCCCTTATCTAATAGAAGTGATTACAACAACACTGGTGTTCCAACCGACTTAGAAATCCATATTTTCCCAGGTGTATCTAATACTTATAATTTATATGATGACGATGGAATTACTTCATTATATAAAGATGGCTTTTATCTAAAGACTTCTATTGACTATAACTATTTAAAAAATAATTATACAGTAATATTTAGATCAATTGATGGAAAAAGTGGTATTGTACCACCAAAAAGAAATTATAAAATAGTCTTTAGAAATGTTAAACAAGCTGATAATGTTAATGCTTACTTTAACAATGAAAAGATTAATTCAAAGTCATATGTAGATGGTAATGACTTTATAGTAGAAGTTAAACAAGTACCTACAATTGGCCAATTAACAATTAGTTGTAAGGGAAATGATATTGAAATAGATGCTGTGCGTGTAATTAATGATGATATTAAAAGTATCTTACTTGATTCACAAATTGGTACTTATTTAAAAGAAGAAATAGATGATATTATGTTTTCTCAACTATCTATAGGTAAGAAAAGAATAGAAATTAGAAAATTAAGAAGAAAAGGATTATCTAGAGAATATATGAATTTATTTTTAAAACTTCTTGAATATATGAGTGAACTTTAGTATAATAGAAGAAATCTTTTGAAATATTGATAGTAGTAGTAATAATTATATTTATTAAAAGAGAGTTTACGTTAGGTGAAAGTAAATATAAATAGATTATGAACTTGACTATCTTTAAATATTATGGGTAAGACCGTTAACTCTATTAAGTGCATAGCTTTCTATGAATTAAGGTGGTACCACGGAAAAAAATTCGTCCTTATTATAAGGGGGATTTTTTTAATTTTAGGAGGGATTTATGGAACAAGTAATATTATTTATTTTGACATATTTATGTGTTTTTATTATCTATTACTTCTTTATTATTAAGAAAAATAAAAAAAGAGGTAAGAAAAAAATAATTGAAGTAACTTATTTAGTAAATAGGTATAAACTAGATTTAGATAAAATTAATATGAAGAAGTTATTACTTATTATTTCATTAGTAAGTTCATTAGATATTTCTTTAGCTGTAACTATAGTATTATTATTTGATAGTTATGTATTAAAAATCTTAGTAGCATTAATTTTAATGTTTCCTATAATTATTATTAGTTATGGAATAATTGGAAAATATTATCAAAAGAGAGGATTGAGTAAAAATGAGTAATTATAAAGAGATAGAAAAGAAATGGCAAAAATATTGGGAGGATACTAAAGTCTTTGAAGCTAAAAATAATTCTTCCAAGAAAAAATATTATTATTTAGTAGAATTTCCATATCCATCAGGAGCTGGTCTACATGTTGGACATGTTAGAAGTTATACGGCTTTAGATGCTTTAGCTAGAAAGAAAAGAATGATGGGGTATAATGTATTATTTCCAATGGGATGGGATGCTTTTGGCGCACCTGCTGAACAATATGCCATAAAAAATCATATTCATCCAAAAGACGCTGTTAAAGAAAATATTAAGACATTTAAATCACAAGTTAAGTCATTAGGATTATCCATTGACTGGTCAAGAGAATTTTCAACTACTGATCCAGAATATTATAAGTGGACACAATGGCAATTTTTAAAATTCTTTGAACATGGAATGGCTTATAAAGCAAAGAAAAATATTAACTGGTGTCCGAATTGTAAAATGGGTCTTTCTAACGAAGACTCATCAGGTGGAGTTTGTGAACGTTGTGGTCATAGTGTAGAACAAAGAGAAAAAGAACAATGGATGCTAAGAATGAGTGACTATGCTGAGGATTTAATTAAGGGTCTTGATGATACCAATTTTATGGATAGAATTAAGACAGCTCAAATTAATTGGATTGGAAAGTCAGAGGGTGCTGAAGTTGACTTTAAAGTAAAAGAAGTAGATGAATGTTTAACTGTCTATACAACAAGACCAGATACTTTATATGGTGTAACGTTTATGGTCGTAGCGCCAGAGCATCCAATTATCGATCGCCATAGTGATAAAATTAAAAATATGAGTGAGATAGTTTCATATAGAGAAATGGCTAAAAATAAAACTGAGTTTGAAAGAACCCAAGTTAATAAGACAAAAACAGGAGTTTGTATTGATGGTCTAACAGGAATTAACCCAATTACTAATCAAGAAATTCCTATCTATATTTCAGACTATGTTATGATGAACTATGGAACTGGTGCCATTATGGCTGTACCTGCTCATGATGAAAGAGACTTTGAGTTCGCAACGAAATATAATATTCCAATTATCCCAGTTATTGAACAAATTACAGGTGAAAAACATGATAATGAAAAGAAAAAAAATAGTATAGTTGCTGTTCTTTGGGATCCTAAAACGGATAAATATTTAACCGTTAATTGGAAAGACTTAGGTGGAAGATTATTTGTTGGTGGAACAAGAAATGAAGAAGAAGATGCCTTAGACTGTGCAAAAAGAGAAATTATAGAAGAGACAGGATATCTACATTTTGAATACGTAAGAGATACTTTCCCAATTAATCATCATTATTATGCTTATAATAAAAAACAAGCTTATGAAATTGACTGTACTGGATTTTTATTCCGCCTACTAGATGATGAAAAAACTTCTCAACAATTAGATGAAGATGAAGAGGGTAACTTTATCTTAGAATGGAAAGATAAAAATGAGATTGAAAATGAAGTAAAAGATGAACTTCATATTACTACATTTAGAAACTTATTACATAAAACTGCCTATACTGGCGATGGAAAAATGATCCATTCTGATATTTTAAATGGACTTACTAATAAACTTGAGTCAATTAAGAAAATGACTGACTACTTAGAAAAAAATAAATTAGGTAGAAAGAAAGTAAATTACAAATTACAAGATTGGATATTTTCTAGACAAAGATTTTGGGGAGAACCTATTCCACTTATATATTGTGATGACTGTGGATGGGTACCAGTTAAAGAAGAAGATTTACCAGTTTTATTACCAGATGTGGCTAACTATGAACCAACAGATACTGGAGAAAGCCCATTAGCCTCTATTACTGACTGGGTAAATACTACTTGTCCAAAATGTGGTAAGAAAGCAAAAAGAGAAACAGATACTATGCCAAACTGGGCAGGCTCATCTTGGTATTTTCTTCGCTATATGGATGCTCATAACGATAAGGAATTTGTCTCACAAGATGCCTTAAAATATTGGGGAAAACTAGATTTCTACAATGGTGGTATGGAACATGCTACTAGACATTTACTATATGCTAGATTTTGGAACCAATTTTTGTATAATATTGGACTAGTACCAAATAAAGAACCAATCGATACTCGTGTTTCCCATGGTATGATTTTAGGTAGTGGTGGCGTAAAAATGTCTAAATCTTTAGGAAACGTTGTTAATCCAGATGATATGATTGAATTATATGGTGCTGATGCCCTTCGCTGTTATGAAATGTTTATTGGTGACTATGAAAAAGAAGTAGCTTGGAGCGAACAAGGCTTAAATGGCTGCAAAAGATTTATTGATAGAGTAGTAAGAGTTGGTGAAAAAGTAAATAATCAAACGAATTACTCTAAATCATTAGAAAAATTAATCCATAAAACAATCAAAAAAGTAACAGAAGACTATGATCAAATGAAATTTAATACAGTAGTATCTTCTTTGATGATTTTACTAAATGAAATGGAAAAACAACAAGAAATTACTAAAGATGACTATAGAGTATTCTTAACTTTATTCAACCCAATTGCTCCTCATATAACTGAAGAAGAAAATGAAAAATATCATTTGGGAGAAGCAATTTGTAAAAGTACTTGGCCTGAATATGACAGCACAAAAATCATAGATGATCAAAAAGAAATTGCTGTTCAAGTAAACGGAAAAGTTAGAGCTACCATTACAATTAATGTAGATGATAGTGAAGATGAAATTAAAGCTAAAGCCTATGAAGCAGAAAATGTTCAAAATCACATAAAGAATAAAGAAATTGTAAAAACAATCGTCATAAAGGGAAAAATAGTTAATATTGTTGTAAAATAATACACAAGAAAATGTGGAAAAAATCTTTCACATTTTTCTTTTTCAACAATTTTTGTGGAAAAAAAGATTTATCTTGATATTAGGTGAAAGTATATGAAAGTAAAAATATTTGATGAAGAAAGTGAAAAAGATTTAGAAGAAAAAGTAAATAATTTTTTAGAAGAGTTAGAAAAAGAGATTATGGATATTAAATATCAAGTAAGTTGTTCTATTTTTGGAGAAGAACAAATATTTTGCTTTTCAGCAATGATTGTTTATGTTGATAAATAAAGAAATTTATGCTATACTATAGCGCGAATTAAGGGGTGGTAATATGCCAAGAAATTCATGGGATTATAGTTATGAATTAGCTAAAAAATATTATGAACAATATGGAAATTTAAAAGTTCCTCATTCTTATGTGACACCAACTGGTGAAAAATTAGGAAAATGGGTTCAAAATCAACGACAAAGTTATAGAAGAAGAAACATGGAAAATACAAGACTAACTGTATTAACTGACGATCAAGTAGCTAAATTAGAAAAAATTGGAATGATGTGGAATGCTTATGAAGCAAGTTGGGAAGAATATTATGAGTTAGCTAAAAATTATTATGAACAATACGGAAATTTAAAAATTCCATTCTCTTATATGAGTAATGATAAACCCTTAGGTGTTTGGCTATCTACTCAACGTTGTCGAAAAGATAACGAAAAAAGTGACTTTCCTCTATCTGATAATCAAAAGAAAAAATTAAATGAAATTGGTATGATTTGGAATATTTATGAAACAAGTTTTGATAAATATTACCAATTAGCTAAAAAGTATTATGAGCAATTTGATAATCTAGATATACCAAGATCATATGTTACAAAAACAGGTGAAAAACTAGGTAAATGGATTGCTAATCAACGACTAAGTTATAAAAATAGATCTTTACCAAAAGAAAAAATAAGTAATACCCAAACTATTCTAACAGATGAAAGAGTTTCAAAATTAGAAGAAATTGGCATGATTTGGAATAAAAAAGAATATGACTTCATGCATCATAAAATTACTGCTAGTAGAAAAATAGAATTAGAAAAAAGACTGTATAAGTTTATTTCTAATTATTTAAAAAATAACTCAAATGCAATTAAAAATTATTCAGATATAGAAAATATTAATCACTTATTTTCTAATTATATAAGTAATAATAAGGAAGTTAAAGTTATTCAAAAAACACGATAAGTAATTTGCTTCATAGCCATATTTATGTTATGATTTAGTAAGGTATAAATTTTAGTTGATGGGAGCTGTCAAAATGAAAAAGAAAAGAACTCAACATAAAGACGTAATGGAAAAAAATACTTTCATTCAAGGCGCATTTATTGCTACATTAGGAATTGTTATTACTAAAATTTTAGGAATTTTATATGTCATTCCATTTTATGCAATTATTGGTGAAAAAGGTGGAGCTTTATATGGCTATGCCTATACTTTATACTTAGTATTTATGGCTATATCTTCAGCAGGTATTCCCTTAGCTATTAGTAAAATTATTAGTGAATATCAAACTTTAGGATATTATGATGCTAAAAAAAGAGCTTTAAAAATAGGAAAACAAATTGCTATGATTTTAGGTATTATATCTTTTATAGTTTTATTTGTATTTGCTAAAGACTTATCTATTGCTATATTAGGTGACTTACAAGGTGGTAATACAATTGAAGACGTAACCTATGTCATTCGATTAATTTCAACAGCTATTTTAGTTGTACCAATCCTTAGTATATATAGAGGTTATTTTGAGGGACATAAATTTATAACCCCAACAGCCATCTCTCAAGTTTTAGAACAAATTATGAGAGTATTAGTAATTGTTGTTGGTAGTTACTTAACATTAAAAGTATTTCATTTGTCTTTAACAACCGCAGTAGGTGTAGCAGTTTTTGGAGCTACTGTTGGCTCACTAGTTTCTTATTTTTATCTAATTGTTAAAAAACAAAAAAATAAGAAAAAGTTTGAAGAAAAAGAATTAGATATTGAGGAACCTAAAATAACTAATAAAGAGATTGTTAAAAAAATAATGATTTATGCTTTCCCATTAATTATGATTGATATTTTTAAATCACTTTATAGTATGATAGACTCAGTAACAGTAGTAAAAGCTCTAGGAAGTATTTATGGTGTAAAAACTGCTGAATCAATTATGAGTATATTATCAACATGGGGTGCTAAATTTAATATGATTATTATTTCTATAGCAACAGGAATGCTTGTTAGCCTAACCCCAAATTTAGCTTCAGCTGCGGTTGTAGGAAACAAAAAAGATATTCATAAGAAAATTAATCAAAGTCTTCAAATGTTAATCTTTTTAACAATACCTATGACAGTTGGACTTAGTTTTTTAGCAAAACCTGTATATATGGTATTTTATGGACCAAGTAAATATGGACCATCAGTATTATCAATTTATATTTTTACAGCATTATTAATTTGTTTATTTACAACAGCAATAACTATTACACAAGTATTAAAATATTATAAAGTGGTATTTGTAAGTTTATTCTCAGGTGTAGTTTTAAAAGGATTATTAAATACTAGTTTAATTAATCAATTTTATCAAATTGGATTACCTGCTTACTATGGATCAATTATAGCAACAATAATTGGCTATGGATTATCTTTGGTAATCTGTTTAGTAGCATTAAATAGAAAATGTGGAGTAAATTATGAAACTACTTTAAAACAGTTTATTAATACATTATGTGGTACAGTCTTAATGATATGTTCATTATTTATTGTAAAATTAATAGTACCTATCTCATCAACTTCTAGATTTTTAAATCTTCCAATTATTCTAATCTATACAATAATAGGTGGAGGTGTCTATTTATTCTACATGTTTAAAACAAAATCTATTTCTCAAATATTTGGAGATAATCTACTAAAAAGATTTAAAAGATCAACAAAATAACGTTGATTTTTTTCTTTGCACAAAATTTTCTTGACAAAAGCCCTGGGGGGGGGGGGTATCATGGATATGATAGAGAAAATGAGGTGGATAAAAAATGAAAAGAAAATTTAAAGTAAATTATAAGACAGTAACAGCATTTGTTATTGGAATGATAGTTAGTGGTGTAGGTGTCTATGCAGCAGCACTATCTAGTAGTGAAGTTAGCTATAGTAATGGCTCATCAGGAATGAAAGCTACTAATGTACAAGGAGCGATAGACGAACTATATACAAAAGCCAAAAATTCTAGTTGTTCTAGTTCAGGAGCTGCTAATATATTAAAAGCATATACATATAATGCATCAAGTTGCCCAACAGGAGGAGAGTCAGGTTGTCAGGTCACTACATGTTATCAAAATAAAGCAGCTAACTCATGTGCCCCAGGAACAATAATAGATTATAAAGTAAATAATAATAAAACAGTAAGATTTCATGTAGTACAAGATGATGGAGATACAATGAGATTACAAAGTCAAAAGAATACATTAAATGATACAAAATGGTATTCAGAAGTTTCATCACCATATAGTGTAGGTGAAAATAGATATGGTCCAACAACCGCATTAACTGCCTTAGAAAGTGCAACTGCTGGATGGA
>CANQKU010000017.1 GCA_947624535.1 uncultured Bacilli bacterium | reverse complement strand
CCTATTATCAATGAATGCTTATAAAGAAACTATTAAATAATGGTAGTGACATTTTAACTAATGATATGGTGACATTTCTAAAAACGATTAACAAATATATAGATTTTATTTGACTTTTTTCACCAATTATGATAAAGTTATAAAGCGAGGAATTAAGACATAAAAGGAGGAATTAGTATGGCAACAAATTTATCAAATAAAAAACCAAATTCTGCTAATAATCGATCACATTCTTGTAGAAGTACCAAAAGACAACAACGTGTTAATTTACAAGTTGTTCGTTTAGAAGATTGGACAAGAATAAGACTATCTGCTAGAGAAAAAAGAACATTAATGAAGAATGATCAAATTGCTGCATAAGCAGTTTTTTATTTGTAAGTTTTTTAATTAATACTGTCTTGTTAAAAAATGTAATAATTCATCTAGTAAGAAAATTATTACATTTAAAGTAAAGTTTTGTATGAAATTTATTTTATCTAATTTTTAATAACTAGCATAAATAACTACTTTGTTGATTTTTCTTTTTTACTGACTTATAGTCTTCATCTAATATATTGTTGGTAACAATTAATGTATCTTTTGGTATTTTAGTTAAGTCTGCTTCTTTATAATTAATATGATAAGTTAAAGTTAGTTGATTATTTGTTAATGTAGCTTTGGCATCTATTCCTGTTAATTGATTAATTTTATTCATATATTCAGTATATTTTTTATTCATTGTTGTAATATTATCAACAGCAATATCACTATTAGGAAGTGCTGAAATTACGATAGTATACTCACTTTCTTTTAATTTTTTTTGTTCAAAAGTATAATTGTGATGATATGTGTAATTTACCCCTAAAGAAGTATCATCTTCCTTATAGTTACATTTTAATCTATTTTCATCTACTTCTACTACTTCTTCTTTATTTTTATTTTTTTTATAATTAGAAATAAATTTTAATGCATATGGGTAAATAACACCACCTACTATTAAAATTATAGCTATAATAATTAAAACTATTGGAACAGTTTTAATTTTTTTATTTTTTTCTTGTTGTTCAACTTCGTGAACTTCATATAGATTTAATACTTGTTTTGAATGATCTTCCATCTTTTTCATTCTATCAACCTACCTTACTATTATTATAAACAAAAATTTAATAAAAAAAAAGAAAAAGATTACTCTTCTTCTAACTATTTTTTAAATTTGGGCTATTTTCTATGATTGTTTCATTCTAGCATCATATTTTTTACGTGATTCGGTATCTAAAATTCTTTTTCTAATACGAATGAAATTTGGTGTTACTTCTACTAATTCATCAGAATTAATATAGTCTAGGGCATACTCTAATGTAATTGGTCTAGGTCTTTTTAAGACAACTGTATGATCAGATCCTGCAGCTCTAACATTGGTCAAATTTTTTCCCTTAGTCACATTTACTGCCAAATCATTTTCACGGTTACATTCTCCTACTACCATTCCTTCGTAAACATCTGTCCCAGGTTCAATAAACATAATCCCTCTATCTTCCAAATTTCCAATAGAATAAGCAGTCGAAGCACCAGTATCGACAGATACTAAAACGCCTAATTTTCTCTCACCAATATCGACAGATTCAACTTTAGCATACTCTTTAAAAGTATGACTCATAATTCCATAACCTTTTGTCAAAGTCATAAAATCTGTAGAAAAACCTATTAAGCCACGTGATGGAATAGTATAATTTAATCTTACTTGATTTTCAAAATTCATCATATTTTCCATTTTGGCACCACGTAAACCTAATTGTTCAATCACACTACCAACACAATCTTCCGGAACTTCAATTTGTAACTGTTCAAATGGCTCCATTTTTACTCCGTCTACTTCCTTGATAATAACACTTGGCTTAGATACTTCTAACTCAAAACCTTCTCTACGCATATTTTCAATTAAAATTCCTAAATGAAGTTCTCCACGACCAGAAACTAAAAACGAATCATTTGCTACAGGTTCTACTTTTAAACTAACATCTTTTTGACATTCACGGTTTAGGCGTTCTTCAATTTTTCTAGCTGTAACAATTTTTCCATCTTTTCCAACAAATGGAGATGAATTAGCCCCAAAAGTCATTTGCAATGTAGGCTCATCAATATGAAGTTTAGGAAGTGGCAAAATATTATCCGCATTACAAATTGTCTCACCTACAGAAATATCAGCAAGTCCTGCGATTGCTACAATATCCCCAGCTTCAGCCTGCTCTATTTCAATTCTTTTATAACCGTAAAAACCAAATAACTTTTGAATTCTAAATTGTTTAACACTACCATCTAATCGACAACAACTTACCATTTGACCAGTTTTAATACAACCATTATGAACTCTACCAATACCAATTCTTCCTACAAATTCATTGTAGTCTAATAAAGCAGGTTGAAATTGTAGAGGCTTTTCACTATCACCACTAGGTGCTGGAACCTCTTCTAAAATCGTATCTAAAATCTCATGAAAGCCTTCTGTTTGTGTAGATAAATCAGAAGACATAGAACAAGTACCATTTAACGCACTAGCGTAAATTACTTTAAAGTCTAATTGTTCATCATCAGCCCCAAGTTCGATAAATAAGTCTAAAATCTCATCTAACACTTTATCACATCTAGCACTTGGTTTATCGACTTTATTAATTACTACGATTGGCTTAGCTCCAGCTTCAAAAGCTTTTTTCAATACAAATCTAGTTTGTGGCATAGCACCTTCGTAAGCATCGACAACTAACAATACTCCATCTACCATATTCATGATTCGCTCTACTTCTCCACCAAAGTCAGCATGTCCTGGAGTATCTAAAATATTAATTCTTGTATCCTTATAATCAAGTGCTGTAGTTTTAGCTAAAATCGTGATACCACGTTCACGCTCTAACGCATTAGAATCCATTGATACATTTGATACATCCTCATTATCACGAAACATACCAGAATGTTTTAATATACCATCTACTAATGTAGTTTTACCATGGTCAACATGGGCAATAATTGCGACATTTCTTTTTTTCATATTTAACACTTCCTTGCAACGCTTATAGATTATATCAGAACAAAATGATTTATAAATAAATCATGCCCAAACCACGACGGTTTGGATTTTCTTCTTCACTGGATATTTCTACCCTCCAAAGACCAATTTCCGATAGTCGCTACCGTACTTATTATTTATTTTATCTTATTTGTTCATTGCATTTCTTCTTTAATATATTATACTTACATTGGTATTCATAGTCAATTTATTTTGATGAATATTCATAATTCTTCAGTCGAATATTGTTTAATTTTATATGTAATATTATCATTGAGAACCTCCTGTTAGCTACAGTATAAGTCAAACATTAGTTTTAGTCAATAGTTTACTTTAAATTTTTCTACAAATACTATTTGTAAAGAGAAAATTCCTTATAAACAAAAAAAATAAAAATACTAGTATTTTGAAGTATTTTTATCCTTATTACTAATTTTTTATTTATGAACTTCAAACATTAATCCCTTATAATATTTCCAGGCTAAAATTCTAAACGCTAAGTGATTGATTTTTTCTTCACTAAGTTTTCCTTCTTCTATGGCTTTTTTAATTTGTGAAAAACTCGTTTCATAATCTGTTACCATAATCAAATCATTTCCTGCTAGAATAGCTTTAATTACGGCATCATCAATATCTTTAGTAGCGCCCATAGCTAAATCATCAGTAATGATAACCCCAGTGAAATCTAGATCATTTCTAAGCAGGTTATGTACTTTTGCTGATAATGAGGCTGGATTTTCTCTATCTATATTATTAATCGTATTATGAGAAACTAAGACTGCTTCAGCACCTGCTTTGATGCCTGCTTCAAATGGTGGTAAATCATTTTTTCTAATATCTTCTAATGTTCTATCATCTGTAACAGAACTTGTATGAGTATCTGCATTATTTCCATAACCTGGAAAATGCTTTAATGTATAAGAAACTTTATGCCCTTTACTTGCTTCAATTACTGTTTTAGCATAATTAGAAGTAATTTCAGTATTTTCACCTAGTGATCTACTATACATATAATCACTTGGACTAGTGGAAACATCTACAACTGGTGCTAAATTTACATTTAAACCTAATTCATTTAATAAATCACTTTTTTCTATCGTATCGTTTTTAATTAGGTCTAGGCCACCTTCTTGATACAAATCTCTTGGTGACTTAAACGGTTCACTTCTTAAATTTCTATTACTACTTATGCGAACAACTCCCCCACCTTCTTCATCAACTGCGGTTAAAATCGGTATATTGGAAGAATTTTGTAATGTCTTCATATTACTACTAATTTGTGACTTTGTTTGGTCTTTAAAATCCTTAGCAAAAAAGACATAGCCACCAAATGGATATTTTTTTAATATTTCTGTCTGATTTTCATCAGGATATCTTACTAATAATAATTGACTAATTTTTTCGTCCAATGATAATTCTTTTAATTTGTTATATGCTAAAATATAATAATCACTAAAAATACCTTGATCTAAGTAATCCACAGGAACCCCATCCTCATCTGTAATTACATCTTTAATTTCATAAGAAATAACATTAGTCTTTTGTAACACATTCATCTTATCTAATAAACCCGTATATTCAATAACAATATGGTCCCCAAGATCAGCATCTACTTCTTGCAACTCAAAAGTATAGATAATATTATTTTTATCTTGTACCATAACCTCATTGTCATTAGATGCCAAAACCATCGCTTCCATCTTTTTAGTATGAACTTTTTTTTCTTCTTTTGAATGAAAATTATTTACAATAACCGCACCAATAACACCTAAAATTATTAAGGGAAAAATCATTATTAATATTTTTTTACTCATTTCAATCACCTAATATTAATATATTATTTTACTTCTTATTTATGATTATATCATGACTAATTTTATTTTTTTGATTTTTCTTTTTTATTTTTTTATATAAATAACTGATAACTAGTAAAACTAATATAATTTTAATTGGTGTTTTTAACTTAGCTATATATTGATTTACTACAGTCCAGCCATTTCCAAGAGTATATCCAACATAAACAAAAATAAAAGTCCATGGAATACTGCCAATAACTGTATAAATTAAAAATTTAACAAATGATAGTCTCATAATACCTATTGGCAATGAAATTAAAGTCCTAATAATTGGTAGATTTCTGCCAACTAAAGAACTAATTAAGCCATATTTATTAAACCATGAATTAGATTTTTCTAAGTCCTCTTCTTTCATGAAAAAATATTTACCATACTTTTTTACAAAAGCAGATCCTCCAAAGTACCCCATAAAATAAATTACAATTGCACAAAAAACACTTCCTAGTAAGCCAACTAAGAAGGCATTCCAAAAAGAGAAAATATGTCTAGATGCTAAAATTCCACCAGTTGCTAAAATAGCTTCACTTGGAATAATTATAATAACCGCTTCTAAAACCATACCCAAAAACATACCTGCATATCCATATTGACTAATCAAATTTAATACAAAATCATTCATTCAATCACCTAATTAATCATATGAAAAAGATGAAATAAATATAGTTTTGAAATATAAATATATTATATTTCAGTTATATTATTATTTTCTAGCATCTCTTTTACTTTTTATGTTTTACATAAGATTTTTTTACTAACACAATATTTATCTACTACTTTACTTACTGGTGCATTAAATATTTTAAAGATAAACTTATTTTATAAAGTTCTTTTTTTAGTCAAATAATAATTATAAATAAAACTATTACTACCAATACACTTATTCATTAATATTTTTTTGTTTTTCAATTTGATGAGTTTAAAAACAATAGTTGTATGTTATTTGTTAAGAATTCAAGATCCATTCAATAATTGTTTTTTTTATTTCATAATATTCTTGTTCTTCAAATTGCATGTTTGCTATGCAAAATCTTTTTGACGCTATATGTGAACAAAACATGCATTCGTATAAGTCAAAACAATCTTGAATAAATAAAGAATTACTCACTTTATTTGAACATATAACATTATAACTATTGCTACAATCTTTGGAGTCATCGCATCTTATACAAAAATTGCAAGTTCCAGATCGTTGAGAGGCAAGTAAAAATTCACTATTTCCACAAGAGTCACAATAAATAATATTTTTTGAATCACTACAATCTGTACTTCTATAAACATTTTCGCACCTATAAATTGTATCACTTTTTATAATATTAATTGAGTCATAAACTCTTTCCGTTGTAGTTAAATTAATAGTATTCCATATATCAATCAATTCTTGTAAATTATTTATCTTACTTTTAGGAAGCATCCAACCTTCAGTTTAATCTTTTTTCATCATATTTTTATTAGTGATAAATCTACCACTATTGATAGCATCAGCCCAAGTTATCTCATTTGTAGTTGAATCATTTACTTGTTTTGGCAATTTAATATCAAATGCAAACTTCTCTAATAGCATATCTAGAGAATAACTATTCTCTTTATCAAAAATACTTTTAAATATCTTATTAACAATAACTAAAGCTTTCTCATCATTCATTTTTCCACACCTTTCTTTCCAGTTGAGGTAGATATTAATATATCTTTTAAACTTATATTACTATTTAAACTAAAATTAAAACTTTTATTTTTAGAATTATTACAGGTTATACCATTATTTTCATTATCTATATTTTTCTTAATTCTAGGAATACTTGTATAATTTAAAGTAGTTCCCTTAAATGCTGGTAATAATATCCCATTTGCATCTATTCTAACCACACATTCTCTATTATTTAATTCAGTCAATAATTTTATTTTTCTCTCTTTCGAGTCATCTAAAGGAATTTTCATATTAAAATTATCAACAAGAGTATTAGCATCTAATTTTGAAACTCTAAATATAAAATAATTAATAACATTGGCAAATATAGAAGTTTTTAATTCATTAGATATTTGATTAAAATATTGACCTGCTAAAATTAAAGATAAGTTATACTTTCTTGCTTCTGATAGATATCTAGATAAAATAGGATTTTCCACAACTGCAACTTCATCTATTATAAATATAATGTGTTCATTTATCTCTTGTTTTTGAATTATAGTTAATAATTGTTGCATTATTAATCCTGCTATAGTTTTAGTAACTTTGTCTCCAAGTCTTGTTCTATCTAATGAGAACAAAGTTAAGAAATTATCGTGTATAGTATTTTTTAAATTTTCACTATTTTGATTTGAATTAAATACAGGTATCATTTCCATTTCATCTATAAAACCTATAATGGGAGATATTGATTCACCATAAGATTTAGTTTTTAAATCATTAAAATCTGATAAAAAGAAATCAATTACACTTATTGGTAAATTATATTTTAATTTTTTTATTAAATCATTTCTATATTCTAAATCTAGGATAAGTTTTCTTAGATTTCTAAAATTAAATGATTCATCTGTTAATAATAAGTGAATAGAATGTCTTAAAACCCTCTCTAATTTTGAATTGTATTGATCAGCAATGAGTGACTTTAATAAATCTAGTAAAAGTTCTGTAGATGCTACTACATCATCACTATTATTAATAAATAAATCTATACTATCTAAAGTGCTTTTAAAATCAATAACTTTTCCTAGACCTCCACAATCATTTTCTAAAGCAGCATGAGGATCAATTACAACAACTTTATATTTTTGGTGGAGGTTTTTACTTTTATAAATATTACTAATTAATAAACTAATAAATTTAGATTTTCCACACCCAGATGAGCCCATTACAATAGAATGTTTATTAAAACTAAAATTATTTTGATTTAAATAAAAGTTACCCTGTAAGTATGGAAATGTATCAATAGAAAGTAAGGAATTATTTGAATCACTATTTAATAAATGAAATATTTTTTTTATTTCTAAATACTTTGGTGGACTTTTATAAAAGTATCTTTTGTTTCCTTCAAAATCGACTGATAATATATTTATTGGATTAGTAAATATCAACCTATATTTTTTTATGATACCATTTTTATTTAAATAATAGGTAATCTTTGATTTTATTTTATTCTCATATAGTTTTTGAAAACTAATTTCTAATTGAATAAAACTACCCATATTTCTTATTTCACTGTAATTAATCAAATCTATTATACTACTACCAATTTTAGGAAAAGATAAAAATGTATAATTAGATTTTGGTGTATTAATAATTTTTATAGGTTTTAGTAAAAATGAATTTAAATTATTTATAGTAGCAGGTAAACTACATTTAGTTTGAACAAAGTACCTTATTTGATTTTTATCATTAGTAATAATTATTTTCCATTTCTTTAAAATTCCATTGTAGTTTGATATTGTATTAATTAGTGTTGACCATTCATCTTTTGAAATAAATTTCTTAGTTAGATATATTTCTGACGTTAACCCCATAAAATACGTCACCTCAAGATTAATTCTACCAAATATAGAAAATAAAAAACTGACTTTTTAATAACCAGTTTTGTCAGTTTAGTAGATAGCAACCAAAAAGTCAGTTACATTATCATGATAATATTCTAATTCAGGTAAATTCTTTAAATTGTACTTGCATGAAGGTAAAAATTCTTTATAAAACCTATGAGCCATTTCTTGTATATCTTTAGCATCTCTAGAATTTATTCTAAATTTTAACCATTTACTTTTAGGTATTTTTATATGTTCAAATTCATCAATTACTTTATCATATAAACAGTAATACTTTTGGCTTTCGCATCGGTCCATATCATAAGTAGTCATTCCATATTTTATTTCTCCATATTTATCCATATATTTTTTTATAGTTCTTTCAATTAGTAATGGGGCATCATGTCCAATTTTTTCATTATTAGTTTTAATACTAATGCCATATACATTAATTTCATCAAGAGTTACTATTTCATAATCTAGTTCAGTAGTAATATTAATATCTTCATTAAAAATTATTCTTGGAAAGTTTTTTAGTTTAGTTTTTTTATTTACAAGACTAGGTTTAATATCGTGAAATTTTTCAAATGCTCTAGAAAATGAGGTGGCATTATCATATTGATACTTAACTGCTATATCAATTATTTTTAGATTTCCTTCATATAAATCAAAACCTGCATTAGATAATCTTCTTTTTCTAATATATTCTGATAATGAAATCCCTGCAATCATAGTAAATAATCGTTGCATAGTATAAATATTTACACCTAAAATTCTTGCTAATGCTTCATAATTAATTTCATTTTCTAAATTATCATCAATATATTTAGTTATTTCATTTAGATTTTTATAAATATTCAAAGGACATCACCTATATATTATTTTATCATAAAATAATTAATTATTATTAACTGTATTTTTACTTAAATTAATGTTTTAAAAGTTAAGTTGTTCAAAGAAATTAATAATGATATAATGTCAAAAGAAGATTAAAAAAACTAAAAAAAGAAAACTAAATCTATTATAGCTTGAAACTATTATAATGGTGTTTTCATTCAATAAAACTAAAGTATTAAACATAGTATAAAATATTTTCTTAATATTAATAACTAGAAAGAGTTAGAAAAAGGAGGTAATCTCTAAAATGAATATGTATAAATCAGCGAATAAATATTTTAATGATTTTATTAATAATAATTTTGATATGAACGATGAGAAAATATTGCATAAAGTTAAACACACTTATCAAGTTGTAAATAACGCAAAATATATTTGTGAAAAATTAAATTTAGATGAATTAAATACTGATATAGCTATGGTAATTGCATTATTACATGATATTGGTAGATTTACTCAAGCAAAAGAAATGAAAAATTTTAGAGAAGATATTACTAATTTTGATCATGCAACATTAGGGGTAAAATTGTTGTTTGAAAAAAATGAAATAAGAAATTTTGTAAATAGTAGTAAGTATGATGAAATAATAAAACAAGCTATTGCCAATCACAGTAAGTATATATTTGATGACAGCGGATTGTCTGACGATGAAATACTACAATGTAAAATTATTAGAGATGCTGATAAACTTGATAGTTTTAGAGCAAAAGTAGTAGATGATATATACACAATGGCTAATATATATGCTGAAGATATTGAAAACTCTGTAATAACAGATAAAATATATAATGACTTTATGTGTGAAAAAACAATATTAAGTAAGGATAGAAAAACGGGTATTGATATGTGGATATCATATATAGCATTTATATTTGGATTAAATTTTAAATGTAGCTATCAATTGATAAAAGAAAAAGATTATATAAATAAGATATTTGATAGATTTGAATATAAACTCGAAGATAAAAAAATGAATGATTTGAGAATTAAAGCTTTAAATTATTTGGAGAAAAAACTTATTTCATAAATTGTGTTAATTTAGACAAAATTATTAACCTCCCCTAGATATTTTTATAAAATTAAAAATCATCTCCAAATAGAGATGAAATATATTTAAATGTTCGAAAAGTCCTGTAGATTCTACAACTTTTACACATAATATTTGATGTATAGTAAATCAATCAATTTTATTTATAATACCATTTGCTTTTGTTTTAGAAACTTCAATTTTTTTTGAAATATTTAGTCTTTTTCAATATTATTCTTCATCATCATGATGAGTATCATCTACTACTTTTTCAGCTTCAGCACCAGTTATTTGAAATGGTAAAGTATTTAAGATTAGTTCTGGTTCTTGTTCACTTGGTTCATTGTCTAAAACTAAATCAGTTATTTTAAAAATAGTTGTTTTTGATTCTTGTAAGGCTTTAAAAGTAAAGCCAATCTTTTTTGAACCTTGACCTCCATTAATTTTACCTTCATAGATAATTTCACCTGGAGTAGAAGTATCAACTTTATTAGTTTTAAGTAAACTCACAACTGAACCTTCAAGATATTCAAATACTTTCTCATCAAAACTTAATTTAAATGAGGCACTACTGATGGGCTTATTAAGTTCTAATGATATTTGATTATTATCAAGTACTCTTATTAATGATGATTGTGAAGTTAATTTTACATCTATGCCCATAATTAATCATATCCTTTCTTTTTTTAATTCTACTGTTTCAGATTCTATATACATAAATTATCACCAATATTAATATAAACAATTATAATAATTTTATCAATATTTTCAATCATTATATATTTTTTGGATTTTTACTATTCTGAATATCTAATTTGTAGATTTAAAGTAAAATACATTTTACCATCTTTTTCAAATAATTCTAACATTTTATATCGTGTAGTACTTGGTGAATCAAATTTTGTTCTATCGATTAAATATTTTCTTACCTCATTTTTATAATAAACTAAATCTAATATTACAACAGAACCATTTCTTTTAACAACTATAAGACCACCATTAACATCATTTATTCCATCCCATTTTTGACTAGGAAAAAATCCAAAACTTATTCCTTCTAAGAAATCACCCAATTTTTTTAACGCAAATGTTTCATCATCAAATTTTGAAGACATTAAGAATAATGACTTTAAATTTTTTGTATCTTTTTCATATGAATTAAGTAAAGCATCCCCAAGATAATTAGGCATATTGCTATCAATAAGTTTAAGATTGTACTCAAAATTATCATTTTGAACTTTTACAAAATTAATATCTCCATTTAAACTTCTAATCATTTTTATTCTATCAAGTAATTTTGTCCTTGTATTAATTGAATTGATTTTTTCTATATCATTTTTTGATATTCCTTTTACTTCATAAATAAAGTTTGTTTGCATACTAGCATTTAAAATAGTTGCAGGACTACTACCTAAACTTGATTTAATACTATACTTTAATTCTTTTTCTTCACCAAGTCTATTATCTAAAGCTATAGCTTGTAAATCAGCTTTTGAATAAGAAGAGGCTTTTAATAAACCATCTGGAGTCATTTTAGATAATATTGCATTAGATCCAGATATTTCAAAAGCACCATTACCATTTATAGAATTAATGATTCCATCAAATATAAGTTTTTTATTAAAAGATATTTCTTCTTTTGAAATAAGTTGTTTGATATCATCGTTAAAATATACTTCTACATCCATATTGTTTTGTAGAACATATTTAATAATGTTTTCTTGTTCTTTAACTGATAAACTTTTAACACTATATAGTTCGTTAGTTATTTCTTCTAGATTATCATCTACAATTGTTAAGTATGGTTCAGATAGCATATGCAAAATTGCATATAATTCTGACCATTCGCCTTTATTCATCGCCATAAAATTCATCCAACCTTTCTATCATATATTTTGCCATTTCATGTATTACAGGAATAGATACTGAATTACCAAATAATTTGTATTGTTGTGTATCACTAATTCCTTCTGGGAAAGAGAAAGTATCAACACCATTTTCAATAAATGCATAATTTATGAAACCTTGTAGTTTTCCCCATTCATGAGGAGTCATATTTCTTATGCCTTCAGTATTAATTGAATTCTTTTTACCAACTATTAAATTATCATATTCTTTATGATGTTGTCTTACTAAAT
Source organism: uncultured Bacilli bacterium (assembly GCA_947624535.1). Taxonomy (GTDB): domain Bacteria; phylum Bacillota_I; class Bacilli_A; order RF39; family UBA660; genus UMGS995. The sequence continues at coordinate 1,502 of CANQKU010000017.1, read as the reverse complement.
TTCTTTCTTTTCCAGAACCACCAGTTGCCATAATTGTATTTGAAACAGGATTTTCTCCTTCGTTAACTACTATATAACCAAAACCAGACTTTACTGCAGAATGATTATTTTTATGATTTTTAAGTGTAGTTAATAACTTTTCTGATAAATAATATTTTGGATCAACATTATCATCAAGTAAATCATATAAATTATTATAAATTTTATTATCAGAATGATCTGGTAGTCTAGGAAAAATATAATTATCTGGAATAATATCTCTTCTAAATCCCATTATAAATATTCTTGCTCTTTTTTGAGGAATTCCAAAATCTTTTGTAGTTCTAACTAAATCTTTTGAATTATAAACAGGATTATCTCCACAAAAATCAACACCTACAATTTTATAATCTAGTTCATCTAAAACCTTTGTTATAACTTTAAAAGTATTTCCTTTATCATGTTTTAATAATCCTTCCACATTTTCTAGCATAAATGCTTTAGGACGCGTTCTTCTAATTATATCTGCAATATCAAAAAATAATGTTCCTCTAGTTTCATCAGCAAAACCTTTTTGAAGACCAGCGATTGAAAATGCTTGACATGGAAAACCACCTAGTAGAATATCATAATTTGTTTTTTCGACTTTTTCTTTGAATTCTTCTGAGGTAATGTCATTATATGAATCTTCACCATAAAGATGTTTATAAGCGAGACATGCATACTTATCAATATCAGCAGATAAAACATTTTTAAATCTACCTGTCATTTCATAACCTTTTCTTATTCCACCCAAACCTGAAAATAAATCTATCGTATTGTATATCTTACTCATATGTATATCACCATTACCTTATAAACAATTATACCATATTTTCAAGTTATACCTACATGATTTCAGAAAATTTATAAAAATTATAATAAAATATAAGTGGTGATTAAATTGAAAGTATTAACATTAAGGCAACCATGGGCGACTTTAGTTGTAGAAGGAATTAAAAAATATGAATTTAGATCTTGGAAAACAAAATATAGAGGAAAAGTGTTAATTCATGCTGGAACTGAAATAGATAAAGAAAATATGAGAATATGAATTTAGAATTTCCTTCAAGAAAGATTGTTGCTATTGTTGAAATAGAAGATTGTCTAGAATTAGATGAACAATTAAATAAAAAAATTATTGTTGAAAAAAATGTTTCATATGGAAATAAAATAAGAACAGGATATGCATAATATTAAAAAGATAAATTATGAAAAAGAAGTTAATTATCCTATACCATATTACATTCATCATTAAAAAAGGTCATATAAAACTAATGCTGAAGCTCATGATAATAACAAATATCTTTTAGCAATAGATATTCAAAATTTTTATCCATCAATTTCATGCAAAAAATCTATCTTTCGATAGATTTATATATCAAACTCGAAAAAGTTCCGAGCAGATTCGTCAATGGAGCGAGTGTCGTAGTTATCTACAACTCTTTTCCAATAACGAAAGAGTACATATAATCTTCCGTTGT
>CANQKU010000016.1 GCA_947624535.1 uncultured Bacilli bacterium | reverse complement strand
TAGGCAGTAATAATTCGCCATACTTATTGTAATATCTTATTTTTAAGATATTACAAAATCTATAAGAATTGTTACTGAGTTCCTGTTGTCAATGAGGAATTATAAAGAAACTTATATAAAATCGGTGACATTTTAACTAATGTTTAACAATAAAATCTATATATTTTCTATGTTTTATGATAAACTAAGACCAAGGGAGGAATCTAATTATGTATATTCCATTATATGTAAAAAGTAATTATTCATTACTGTCTAGTATGTTAACTTTAGATGATATTATTACTTATTGTTTAAATCAAAAGATTCCTTATTGTGTAATAAATGATATAAATATGTATCATACTATGGAATTAATCCATAAATGTGAAAAAAATAATCTAACACCAATTATATCTTTAGCACTATCTTATCAAAATAAAGAAATTGTTTTATTTGCTAAAAATTACCAAGGTTATCAGTCACTTATTAAACTTTCTACTATTCAAAGTGAAAGAGAAATTACAAAAAATGATTTAGCTTCATATCATGATGGTATCTTAGTAGTACTTCCATTTAAATCACGCAACTTAGAAGAAGACTTAAATGAAATTTATGATGATCTTTATTTAGGATATAGTAGTATCTTAGAAGAAGAAGAGGTAAGAAAGTTTCACAAACAGGTAGTATTTTTTAAAGAAAGTTTATACTTATATAAAAATGATTATGAAATTTTAAAATATTTATATTGTATTAGAGATGGAAAAACAATTAGAGATCAACTAGATTATGACTTATTTAATCATGAACTATATTTAGAAAATGCTATATCTTTATCTAGTAATGAGGGACTAAATCAAACCTTTCTTATTTGTGAAAAATGTCAAGTTAAATTTCCAAAACCTTCACTACTTTTACCAATTTATAAAGATACTAAACAAATGTCTAGTAAAGATTATTTATTTGAACTTGCTAAAGCTGGATTAATTAAAAGATTTAATGGAAAAGTGTTAAAAAAATATCAAGATAGATTAAATTATGAATTACAAATTATTAATCAAATGGGCTTTTCTAATTACTTTTTAGTTGTCTATGACTTTATTAAATATGCTAAAAAAAATAATATTTTAGTAGGCCCAGGTAGGGGTAGTGCCGCGGGAAGTTTAGTTTCTTATTCTTTAGGTATTACTGATATTGATCCAATTAAATATCAACTATTATTTGAACGATTTCTAAATCCTGAAAGAAAAACTATGCCTGATATTGATACTGACTTTCCTGATGATAAAAGAGAAGAAGTAATAAAATATGTAATTTCTAAGTATGGTGAGAAAAATGTTGCAGGAATTATTACTTTTGGTACTTTAGGAGCTAAACAAGTTATTCGTGATGTAAGTAGAGTTTTAAACATACCTATTTATAAAGTAGATGCACTTTCTAAATTTATTCCTAATATGTCACGTGAAAAACTTATAGATTTATATAATCATAATCCTGTGTTAAAGTCAAAAATTAATCAGGATAAAGAACTCCAAAATATGTTTCAAATTGCTCTAAAAATTGAAGGTTTTCCTAGACATACTTCTTCTCATGCCGCAGGTATTATTATGAGTGAGGTTCCCCTTGACAATATAATTCCCTTAACACGTTCAGATAATATGTATCTAAGTAGTTACTCAATGGAATATTTAGAAGAATTAGGTCTTTTAAAAATGGATTTTTTAGGACTAAAAAATTTAACAATAATTAGTAATATCTTAGATGATGTGTATAAAAACTATCAAATAAAAATAGATTTTTCTACAATCCCCTTAGATGATCCAAAAGCTTTAGAAATTTTTACTAATGCAGATACTTTAGGTATCTTTCAATTTGAGTCAGCTGGAATGAGAAGATTTTTACGAAAATTAAAACCGACTAATTTTGAAGATATATTTGCAGCGATTGCTTTGTTTCGACCAGGACCTGCTGAAAATATTGATACTTATATTAGAAGAAAAAATAAAGAAGAGAAAGTCACATATTTAGATCCGTCTCTAGAGCCAATTCTTTCAAATACTTATGGAATTATTATCTATCAAGAACAAATTATCCAAGTAGCTAACTGTTTTGCGGGATATTCTTTAGGTGAGGCAGATATCTTAAGACGCGCGATGAGTAAGAAAAAGCTCGACTTATTAAAACAAGAAGAAAATAAATTTATTAAAAAGAGTATGGAAAAAGGACATGACTATGAAACTAGTAAAAAAATATTTGACTTAATTTTAAAGTTTGCAGGTTATGGATTTAATAGATCTCATTCAGTTGCCTATTCACTAATAGCGTATAAAATGGCTTATTTAAAGACTCACTATAAACAAGAATTTTTTGCTAATTTATTATCTAATGTAATTGGTAGTGAAAGAAAAACTAAACTTTATATAGAAGAAGCTAAAGCTAATAATATTATTATCGATAGACCTAATATTCAATATAGTAGTGATCGATATGTTGTTCATAAACATAGAATTATCTATCCATTTTCTAATTTGAAATCTATTGGAATGGTCGCCTCTAAACTAATTTTAGAAGCTAGAAATGATGGCCCATTTAAAGATATTTTTGACTGTATTAGTCGTTTAGTAATCCATGGAGTATCTAGAAAAACTATCGAATGTTTAATCTTTTCTGAGTCTTTTAAAACTTTTGGCTATAATAGGAAGACATTATTTAATAATTTAGATAGTTTATATAATTATGCAGAATTAACTAAAGATTTAGATCCATCCTTAGTAATAAAACCTGAAATTGAATTATATAAAGACTATCAAGAAAGTGAAATGTTAGAATTAGAAAAAGAATTATTTGGATTTTATTTGACTCATCATCCAACAACAAAGTATTATAAAGGAAATGAAAAATGTATTCGTTTAAATGAAATATCTAATTATTTTAATCAACAAATTGAATGTTTAGCTTTAGTTGAACGAGTTAGTGTAATTGATACTAAAAGAGGAGAAAAAATGGCTTTTATTGATGGTAGTGATGAGACAGCTAAAGTTGATTTTACAGTCTTTCCTAGAGTTTATCAGAAATATTTAATGATCCAAAGAGGGGATATTATTAAAGTTAGGGGAAAAGTAGAAAAACAGTTAGATGAGTATAAGATTGTAGTACAAATATTAGAGAAATTAAATTAGGGGTGAAGATTATGAAAAAAGAAAAAATATATACTATTTGTGTATGGACTTTGTTATGTGATCAAATTATAAAAGTATTAATTACATTAAAATTAAAACTATATCAAACTATAGTTGTTATACCAAATTTTTTTGATATTTATTATCTTACTAATAAAGGAGGAGCTTTTTCTATTTTTGAAAATGCAAGTTATTTCTTTATTATCTTTGCTATATGCATTTTTATAATACTACAACAATATATTAAGAAAGCATCAATAAAAAGTTCTATGGAAATAACTGGCTTAGGCTTACTTATGGGAGGACTAGTAGGTAATTTAGTAGATAGATTATTATATGGACATGTTATTGACTATTTATCATTTCATATTTTTAAATATTCATTCCCAGTCTTTAATATCGCAGATATTGCTATAGTAGTAGGAGTTTTTCTATTTTTTATAGATTCTATTAAAGATAAAAGTAAAACAAAAAAGATTAGTAAGAGTAAATAATTTATATGTTTATTTTTAAACTTATGCTATAATGAATGAAAAAAAGAGGTGGCTTCATATGATTATAGTAGATTGTGATAATCTAAGGATTGATAAATATTTAACTGAGAAGTTATCATTTTCTCGTAGTAAAATTCAAAAATTAATAGAAAGTGGTAAAGTATTAGTTAATAATCATGAGATTTCTTCTAATTATAAGGTAAAGCTTGGTGATGAGATTAAAATAGAAGAAATAAGTAGTGATGATGGTACTATAGAAGCTGAAAATATTGATATTAATGTAGTTTATGAAGATGATGATTTATTAATTATTAATAAAGAAAGTGGTATGGTCGTGCATCCTGCTGTAGGTCATTATACTAATACATTAGTAAATGCCTTATTATATCACTTTAAAATTGAGTCAAAAGATCCCATAAGACCAGGAATTGTTCATAGACTTGATAAAGATACTAGTGGCTTAATGATTGTTGCTAAAAATGAAGAAATGCATGACGTTTTAGCTAAGATGATTCAAGAAAAAAAGATCAAAAGATGCTATGTTGCGATTGTTAATGGTGTAATTTCACATGAGACTGGTACGATTGATGCCCCAATTGGAAGGGATCCAAATAATCGTCAAAAAATGGCTGTGACTGATATAAATGGAAAAGATGCGATTACTCATTTTAAAGTTTTAAAAAGATTTAAAAATCACACTTATATAGAGTGTATGCTAGAGACTGGAAGAACTCATCAAATAAGAGTACACCTTGCCTATATCAATCACCCAGTTGTAAATGATCCCTTATATCAAAAGAAAAAAACAACAGAATTTGGACAAATGTTACATTCTAAAAGTATTGAGTTTATTCATCCAAAAACAAAGAAAAAAATATATTTTGAAGTAGAACCACCTCAAGAATTTTTAGAGAAGTTAAAGGAGTTAGAAAATGAATGATGAAAAAAGATATCAGTCAGTAAAAGTAGCAAGTATTTGGGGAATTATTGGAAATTTATTTTTATTAATCATCAAAGCAATCGTAGGATTTTTTTCAAATAGTCAAGCTATGATAGCAGATAGTTTTAATAGTTTCTTAGATATTTTTTCATCTTTAATGACATATATTGGTAATAAAATTGCTGCTAAACCGTCTGATGAGTGTCATAACTTAGGTCATGGTAAAGCTGAATATATCTTTTCACTATTAATTAGTATTACCATGATATATTTATCATTTAAAGTATTTATCTCATCTTTTGTAAGTATTTTTAAACATGGTAGTTACAAGTTTTCACTATGGCTAATTATTGTTTGTATAATTACTATTTTAGTTAAATTTATCTTATATATCTATACTAAAAAACTATCTAAAATTCACAATAATTTATTAATAGATGCTAATTCTAAAGATCATAGAAATGACTGCTTTGTTACACTACTTACACTAATTTCTATTATTTTTAGTTATTATCATATTTATATTTTAGATAGTTTAGTAGGAATTTTCATTTCTATTTGGATTTTTATAACTGCTTTAAAGATATTTATGGATAGTTATGATGTGTTAATGGATAAATCTATTAATAGTGATACTAAAAATAGGGTTTATAAACTTATTAAAAAGCATAAAGAAATCCAAAAAGTTACTCATTTTAATTCTACTCCAGTTGGCTATCGCTATCAGATATCTTTTACTATTTATGTTGATGGAAATCTATCTACTTTTGAAAGCCATGATATAGCTAATTCACTAGAAGATGAAATTGAATTACAAATTCCTGAAATTTATTTGACTGTTATTCATGTTAATCCAGTAGAAAAAGAAAAATAAAGACTTTACTTAGCATTAATAATATAGATAGTAACACTTAATACAGTAGCAAATAGGCTAAGTAAAACGTATGGATTTAAATACTTTGTACTTCTTTCTTGTAATCTAGTAACTTCTTCATATAAAAATAGACATGAAATAAAAGTAGCTAGACAAGAAATAAATCCTAAGAAGGTATTTTCTAAAGTGAAAAACAAAAAAGTAAATGACTGATTACATAGATAATTAATTAACAATATTCTTTTATATGAGTTAGGTAAGCCAGCCCAGGTATAAGTAGTAATAAGTTGATAAGTACTAATCGCAATACCAATGTAAGTAATAGTCCAAAAAATTCCATAAAATATATTTGGAGGGGTAAAAAATGGGAGAATTAAAGAATTGTAAAATTCCTGATTAATGGGTACTAGCGTTGTCAAAAACCATGGTGCAAGACATACAATAAAAAGAATTATTTTTTTTAAAATAATAATCACCTCTTTCAATATTGTATGATTTAGTATATAATATTATTATTGATTTTTTAGGAGGAGTTATTCATGGAACAAGGAATGAGTATTGAATTAGATGAGAAAAATCTGATTGTAATGAAATTACTTCATTACTTTATTACTGAAAAAAACTATAATCCTATTATATTACAAGGAGCTGAAAATGAAATTTGGCTAGAAAATATGGAAGAAGACTATAAAATAGTTAGGATTGTTTCTAATTATATTCATAATAAAGAGCAATTTGATTTTGATGTATTTAAAACAAAAAGAATTGTTAAAAAAATAAAGAAGAAGACCCTTACTTTTAATATTAATACATTAAGTATATTTCTAGATTTAGGAGATAGTGTTAGCCTAGAACCTATGAAAAATTTAGATTGTGTTAAAATAGAAAATGAAAAAGACTTATCTAAAAATGAATTAATTAAGATGAACTATCCTGATCTTTCAAATAAGTTAAAGTATAGTGAAGAGGGTATTCAACTATTTATGAAGATTACTAATGATATTAATAATCATAATAAAAATGATGCTTTAAAAATAGATGAAGTTTTCAAGATGAAGTATCCTATTATTACATATCTTTTAATAGGTATAAATATAATTATTTATTTAGCTTCTAGTTTATCAGGAAGTTATGATATTTTAATTGAAAAGTTTTGTGTTTTTGCACCATTAATTAGAATGGGACAATATTACCGATTAATAACAGGGGCATTTTTACATGGTAATCTACTTCATTTAGCATTTAACTGTTATGCTTTATATGTAATAGGAACGCAATTAGAAAGTTATTTAGGAAAAGTAAAATATTTAATAATTTATATAGTAAGTGCGATAAATGGAGCTTTATTTTCAATGATTTTTGGTGGTAATGTAGCATCTATTGGGGCTAGTGGAGCTATTTTTGGTCTAATGGGTTCAATCTTATATTTTGGATATCATTACCGAGTATTTTTAGGAAATGTTGTAAAAAGTCAAATTATTCCATTAATTGTAATTAATTTAGTATTAGGCTTTTTATCAAATGGAGTAGATAATGCTGCTCATATTGGAGGTTTAATAGGTGGATTATTAATTACTATGGCTTTAGGTGTTAAATATAAAAGTAGTACAATGGAAAAAGTAAATGGGTGGATCCTTACCTTAATCTTTATGGCATTTTCTATTTATATGGCTTTTATCTATTCAGTTTAAAATCTTATTTGCTATTATTAAAAATTAATGATAAAATAAAATTACATACTAAAGAGGTGATATTTATGCAAGATGAGAAAACATCACTATTTGAAGTAGTAAGTGAAGAAGTTATTGAAACAAAAGAAATTTTATCAGAAGTTTATGATATTTTAAAAGAACGTGGATATAATCCTACTAATCAATTAGTTGGCTATTTAATTAGTGGAGATCCAGGTTATATTTCTAGTTATAAAAATGCTAGAAATAAAATTCAAACTATTGATAGAACAAGAATAATAGAAGTACTATTAGAAAATTTTCAAGGTAAGAGAAAATGACTTATTTAGGATTAGATTTAGGTTCAAAGACATTAGGTATTGCTAAGTCAGATAAAACTGGGATGATTGCATCTAGCTATAAAGTAATTAATCACAATGAAGAGTATGACTTTTTAGTAGAAGAAGTAGTTAGTCTAGTAAACGAGTTAAATATAGATGCTATTGTCTTAGGATTTCCTAAAAATATGAATAATACAGTAGGTAGTAAGGCAAGTCTTAGTATTGAATTTAAAGAAAAGTTAGAAAAAAAATTATCTATTCCTATATATTTACAAGATGAACGACTTACTACAAAACAAGCTGAAGATACCTTAATTTTATTTAATACCTCTAGAAAGAAAAGAAAAAAAGTAATTGATGCTTTAGCTGCTACTATTATATTACAGTCATTTTTAGATAGGGAAGGAAGATAAAATGAAAAAAAATACATTTACAATGATTGATCAAGAGGGTAATGAAATAGTTTATGACGTTTTATTTACTTTTGAAAATGATGAAACTAAAAAGAATTATATTGTCTATACTGATCAAAGTAAAGACGCTTCAGGTAATATCCAAGTTTATGCATCTATCTATGATCCAGAAGAAGCTGATCCAAAATTAGAAGCTATTACTACTGAGAAAGAATGGAAAGTAATTGAGACTATTTTAGAAACATTACAAGAAGAAGTAAAAAAGAAAAATTCAAATTCTGAGCAATAAGCTCTTTCTTTTTCTGAAGGGAGTTAATATGACAAGAAAAAAAATGAAAAAGAAGGTCAAAATACTTTTGATTTTTTTGATTAGTATTTTTGTTTTTATATTAGGTTTAAAATTTAGCTATGACTATTTAGTAAGTCCAGTTGATAAAACCTCATCAGTTGACGTTAAACTAACAATTGAGCGTGGTACTACAACAAAAAGTATTGCTCATATCTTAAAAGAAAATAAATTAATTAAAAGTGAAGTTTTATTTCAAGTAAAAGTAAAGTTAGAGAAACGTTTATTAAAAGCAGCAGCTTATCAACTACGTAGAAATATGTCTCTTAATGAAATTGTTGATATCTTAACAGATGGTAATAAATATAACCCAGATGCTATTAGATTAACTTTTCTAGAGGGACAACGCCTAGAACAGTTTGCCAGTGTGATAGCTAGTCATACTATCCATAGTAAAGAGTATGTTTTATCTGTTTTTACAAATCGTGAATATACGAAAACTTTAATAGAAAAGTATTGGTTTTTAACTGATGAAATTCTAAATGAAAATATTTATTATCCATTAGAGGGGTATTTAGCTCCTAATACTTATGAATTTAAAAATAAAGAAATTAAAGTTGAAGAAATTATTGAGACAATGCTTGATGAGTCAGATCGTATTTTAAAACCTTATCAGTCTCTTATTACTAATAATGGATATACACTTCATGAGTATTTAACTATTGCCTCTATTTTAGAGTTAGAGGGAATTAACTATGAAGATCGTCAAATGATCGCAGGTGTTTTTCAAAATAGAATAGATAATAATATGAACTTAGGGAGTGACGTAACTACTTATTATGCTTTAAAAAAGCCAATGGATACGGACTTAACTGCTTTTGAGTTTAACACTTCTAATCCTTATAATACACGAGCTTTAGATATGGCTGCTAAATTACCAGTAGGACCAATTTGTAATCCATCCACCTCAGCAATTAAAGCTAGTTTTAATCCAATGAAGAATGACTATTTATTCTTTGTCGCTGATAAAAATGGAAAAATCTATTATACTAAAACAGCTCAAGAACATGATCAAAAAGTAAATGAAATCAAGGAAGAGGGTAATTGGATATGGTAGGATATGACTATACAGAAATTCAAAGAATAAAAAAATATGCTTTAGAAAATAAAATCCCAATTATGCAAGATGAAGGTATTCAATTTCTAACAACATTCATTATTAAAAATCAAATTAGAACTATCTTAGAAATAGGTACAGCTATAGGTTATTCAGCTATTATGATGGCTTTGGTTCATCCAGATATTAAAGTAGTCTCAGTAGAACGCGATGAAAAAAGATACTTAGAAGCTTTAAAAAATATTAAAAAACTAAATTTAGATCATCGTATAACTTTAATCTTTAAAGATGCTACTGAATTAAAATTAGATGATAAATTTGACTTAGTATTTTTAGATGCAGCTAAAAGTCAAAATACGCACTTTTTTAAATCATTTACTCAAAATTTAAATAATAATGGCTATATAATTACTGATAATTTAGGATTTCATGGCTATGTAAAAAAAGATGAAGCTTTAATAGAAAGTAAAAATATAAGAGCCTTAGTTAGAAAAATTAAAGATTATATTCAATTCTTAAAAGAAAATACTTCTTTCGAAACTCAATTTTACGAAGTAGGAGATGGCATTAGCGTAAGTAAGTTACTTTAGGTAAAATGATACAAAAGACTTTATAATTAAAGTTTTTTTTGTTATACTTAGAGTGTAGGAATAAATTGGAGGAAGAAAAATGAGTCACAGTTTTAAATTGGAAGATAATATTAAAAATAAATCTCAAAAAAAATTTGACTATTCCTTAATACTTATGATTTTTTTTATTTTAGTTTCTATCACTTGTATAATTATTTATTTTTATTTAAATAATAGACAAAACTACCAAGAAAAACTAATAAAAGATAAAGACTATATCTACACAGCTCATCGCTATAAAAATAGTTATACTGAGTCAGATAGTGAAGTATATGATGAAATTCCCTCTATTAACTTAGTTGGTGATACTTATAAAATACTAAATCAAGAAATAGAAGATAAATATCTTGATATAAAGACGCATATTCCATATTTATATCAGTATGAATATAGTCAAAGTAAAAATATTTTATCCCTTGCTATTAAGTACTCTTATTATGAAAATGACTCATTATATCCTACCACTTATTTTGATACATATAACATTGATTTAGAAACAGGCAAGATTTTAACTGATAACGATTTACTCAAACTATATAATATTTCAAAAAAACAAATAGAAGTATACCTAGAAGCTAAGTTTAGAGGATATTATGATGAAATCGTAAAAAGTGGCTACTACACAGAAAGTGAATGTAGTTATCCATGCTTTTTAAAAAATAGAGGTATCTCTACAAATTATTTAGATAATATTAGTTTTTATGTAGATGATGGTAATCTTACTTTATTTAAATATTATTATAAAGACTCTGATTATGATGAAGGTGGATATTTTAAAGATTACTCTTATAAATTTTTAATTAAGAAGTAGGTGATTATGATGCAATATTTTCAAATACTAAAAGATCTTCAAGATTATTGTAGTGACTATGGAATTGTTACTTATTTATATGTTATTAAACAAGCTTTAAAACTTATTCAAATAGGAGTACCTATCTTACTAATAGTTATGGGTGCTATTCAACTTGGTAAAATGATGCTATCTCCTGATGATAAGAAAGCAACAAAGTCATTAATTAATAAATTTATAGCGGCTATCTTTGTCTTTTTTACACCATATATTATTAATTTAATTATTGGAATTTTACCAGATAGTTTTGAAATATCTAAATGTTGGAAAGATGCTGAGGTTATTTGGGAAGAAATTTCTAAAGATTAAGTAAAGTAGGAGGTTTTACATGAAGTATATTCAAATACTAACTACTACTTGTGCTACTGATGTTAGTAGTTGTTGTAGTGACTATGGAATAGCTACGTTTTTATACGTTATGAGACAAGCCTTAAAACTTATTCAAATAGGCGTACCTATCTTATTAATAGTTATGGGTGCTATTCAACTTGGTAAAATGATGCTATCTCCTGATGATAAGAAAGCAACAAAGTCATTAATTAATAAATTTATCGCAGCTATCTTTGTCTTTTTTACACCATATATTATTAATTTAGTACTTAGTATCTTACCAGATAATTTTCAAATATCTGCTTGTTGGGCATCAGCTGAGGGTATAGCTAAGACATTACAATCTACTGAAAAGTATGAATTACTTTCACAAGAAGTAAATGAAGAAAGACAAAAGAAATTAAATAATGCTAAAAAATATCAAGTAATCACTGAAAAAGACGTAAAAGAAAAGAAAGCTAAGAAGAAAGATACTTCAACTACTGCTGGAGAAAAAATTACTAATTATGCTTTGCAATTCGTAGGTTATCCTTATGTTTATGGAGGTGCCTCTTTAACTCATGGCTGTGACTGTTCACACTTTGTTTACTTAGTATTAAAAGACGTTGGTGCCTACCATGGTAAATATGTAACCTCATCAAATTGGGCAAGTTTAGGAAAAGCTGTTAAAGGTGGTCTAAAAAATGCTCAAGCAGGAGACGTTATTGTCTATGATGGACATGTTGGAATTTATGATGGAAAAAAATATTTAATTGAAGCTAAGGGTAGTAAATATGGTATTACTCATGATAGAAGACCACAAGACTCTAGTAAAAAACTACTAGGTGTACGTCGCTTTGTATAAAAATTTAGAAGTTAGCGAGGTTAAAAAAATGGAAGTTATAGTTAAACCAATAAATAGTTTTTTAGATGACTATATTAAGCTAGGGATATCTTCAATAATGCTACCTCTTGAGGGGTATGCAGTTGAATATACTAACTATTATAGTCTAGACCAAATTAAAAATATAAGAAGAAAATATCCTAATATAAAACTATTTATAAGTATGAATAAAAATCTATTAAATGATGAAATAAATAAAGTAAAAGAAATTCTTCAAGAATTAGAAAAAATAAATATTAAAGCCATATTTTTCTATGATCTAGCAATACTTAAGTTAAAACATGAATTAAATTTAAAAATAGATTTAGTTTGGAGTCAAACTCATATGGTAACCAATGACAAAACTTGTAATTATTACTATGAACAAGGTGTAAAATATGCGCTCTTATCTAAAGAAATAACTAAAGAAGAAGCTATAACTATTAAAAAGAATTCAGCTATAACACCTATTATAGAATTAATCTCTTACCCTTGTATTGCTTTTTCAAAAAGAAAATTAGTAAGTAATTATTACTCTCATACTAACCAAGATAAAAAATGTTTTGTAGATATTAAGGATATTAAAACAAAACAACAATTTAAATTAATAGAAAATCAAGATGGAGTAAGTTTCATTGGTAAAAAAGTAATGAATGGATCTAAAATACTAAGAGATTTACTAGAAAATGACTTTTCATATATTTTATTAAAAGAAGATTTATTCGATCATGAAGTTTTTCTTAACTGTTTAACTAATATATTATATTACATAAATAATTATAAGAATATGACTAAAGAAGAAGATAGATTATGGCTAAAGATGCAGAATGAATTATTAGGTAGAAATACAAACTTTTTCTATAGAAAATCAATTTATAAGGTGAAGTAAATGAAAAAAATTGAACTTTTAGCTCCAGCTGGAGATTTAGAAAGACTAAAAATAAATTTATTATATGGGGCTGATGCTGTCTATATTGGTGGTAAAAAATATGGGTTAAGAGCGAATGCTACAAACTTTTCAATAGATGAGATAAGAGCAGCCTGTACTTTTGCTCATAAATTAAATAAAAAAGTTTATTTAACTCTAAATATTGTATTCCACTGTGAAGATATTAAAGATGTAGATGAATATATTAAACAAGTAGTAGAATGTGGAATAGATGCTTTTATAGTTAGTGATCCATTTATTATTTCTCATATAAAGAAAAATTATCCTCAAGTAGAAGTACATTTATCAACTCAAAACTCAACAACAAATGCTAAAGCAATTTCTTTTTTTGAACAAGCAGGTGTTGATAGAGTAGTTCTAGCAAGGGAATTGTCATTAAAACAAATTGAAGATATTATAAAAGAAGTTAATGTTGATGTGGAAGTATTTATACATGGTGCTATGTGTACTTGCTTTTCAGGAAGATGCGCTTTATCAAATTATATAACTAACCGTGATGCTAATCGTGGAGGTTGTGCTCAAGTATGTCGTTTTTGTTTTAAAACTGAATCTAGTGACTTTACAATGGCTACTAAAGATTTAAATGCTTGTAGATATATTAAAAAAATGATAGAAATTAACGTTAGAAGTTTAAAAATAGAAGGTAGAATGAGATCAATTTATTATCTAGCTACAGTTGTTGGAACTTATAGAAAAATTATTGATGCAATATACAATAATGAACTAACTGATGAGTTTTTAACTGAACAAGAATATATTTTATCACGTGTTGCTAATAGAGAAACTTCATCTCAATACTTAGAAAAAGAAGCAGATGAGACTGATCAATATTATACAGGAAGAAATGAAGCTTCTAATCAAGATTACTTAGGACAAGTTATTGAATATGATAAAAATAATCATCTAGTAAAAATATATGAAAGAAATTATTTTGAAGTAGGAGATGAAGTAGAGTTATTTACTCCTAATAA
This sequence comes from uncultured Bacilli bacterium, assembly GCA_947624535.1. Lineage (GTDB taxonomy): Bacteria > Bacillota_I > Bacilli_A > RF39 > UBA660 > UMGS995. The sequence continues at coordinate 513 of CANQKU010000016.1, read as the reverse complement.
AGATACAGTAGTATTTAATGTTCAAAAATTATTAAATGAAGAAAAGTGCGAAGTTTTTATTGCTAATCATCCAGATAATATTTATTATATATATTTAGATACAAAAATAGATATTCCTCCTTACTCAATGATTAGATTAATTAAAAAAAATATGAAAGAAGATGCTTATAATAATGACTAATTTAGAAAAAGCTAAACAAAATTTTTTAGATAAAGAGAAAAACTTATCAGAATATGCTACCAAAAGTAGTTTAGCTATGCGTTTAAAACAAGATCAAGATAATGATATTAGGACACCATACTTTCGTGATATTGATCGTATTATTCATTCACTAAGTTATACAAGATATATTGATAAAACTCAAGTGTATTCTTTTCAAGAAAATGATCATATTTCAAAAAGAATGGTCCATGTTCAATTAGTTTCTAAGATAGCTAGAACAATTGGTAGAGCTTTGAAGTTAAACGAAGATTTAATTGAAGCTATTGCTTTAGGGCATGATATTGGACATA